>DASPKR010000665.1:0-2133 GCA_035627975.1 Pyrinomonadaceae bacterium
CGCGCGCGGGCCGGGGCAACGCCAGAGGCGCTTTCGAGGTTCAGAACGGTGAGGGGCTGCGCGGGGGCGGCCGCCGCGCGGTTCGCGGCGCTCAAGAGGGCTGGGAAGAGGTGGAACCACTGCGCGTAGCCGAGCCCCATCGCCAGCGCCCAGAAGGCGAAGCGCGCGAAGACGCCGTGGCCGTCGGAGTAGAAAAAGAAGAAGGCGGCCAGGTCGCCGAGCGGGAAGGAGAGCAGGAACATCGCGGCTTCGAGCAGCGAGCTTGTGCCTTCGAGGAAGAAAAGGGTTTCGCGCGAGTCGGGGAGGATGGTATAGACGACGAGAAGCGTCGTGCAAAGCAGCAGCCACGGCTTTCGAAGGTTCGGCTGGAAAGGGTTCTGCATCACGCTCCTCCGCGTGTAAAAGGCGGGTGGTCGGATTTTCAAGCTGCCCAGGCACCTTAGACACCGCCCGCGCCGGCCCTGTTCCGTAAACCCTCGGCCGGCCCGGCGCGCAAGAAAGGGGCCTGCGGGCGTTCTAGGTGCGGGAAGGGAGCCGCGGGCGCGGCCCCGCCGTTTTCAGGCAATTTTTTAAGATTCGCCCGAGGAGAGTGATGATGCGAACCGTTAGAGACCTGCTGTGCCTCGTTTTCGCCCTCGTGCTTCTGGCCTTCGCCTCCGCGAGCGCGAGCGCTCAGGGCGTCATAGTCCCCGGCCCCTGCCGGCGCTGCCCAGTCCCGCCGAGGCCGCTGCCCCCTCCGCCGCGCGCGCTCCCTGTCAAGTCCATCAAGTTCGACACGAAGGTTACGGGCCAGGTCGCCACCACGCATGTCGAGCAGGTCTTCCGCAACGACACGGACTCGACGCTCGAAGGCACCTATTTCTTCCCCATACCTGAGTCGGCCTCCATCTCGGAGTTCGCCATCTGGGAGGGCGACAGGCGCCTCGCGGGCGAGGTGCGCCCGCGCGAGGAGGCGCGCAGGATTTATGACGAGATAGTTCGGCGCCAGCGCGACCCCGGCCTCTTGGAGTACGCCGGGCGCGACCTCTTCCAAGCCAGCATCTTCCCCATACCGCCGCGCTCCGACAAGAAGTTGGAGATAACCTACACGCAGACGCTGCGCGGCGAGGGCGGCACGGTCTCATACCGCTACCCGCTCGGGACGGGCCGCAACGTCGCGCCCATCGTCGGAACGGTCTCCGGGCGCGTCGAGGTCGAGAGCCGCGGGGCGGTGCGCAACATCTACTCGCCGAGCCACGAGGTCGAGGTCACGCGCGACGCCGGCCGGGGCGCGCGCGTCTCCTTCGAGACGAAGCCGGGCCGCGAGCCGCAGGACTTCCAGCTCTTCTACACGGTCTCGGACGCAGACTTCAGCCTCACGCTCCTAACGCACCGCGAGCCGGGCAAGGACGGCTACTTTCTGCTGACGGTCTCGCCGCGCGACGACGTGGCCGAGCAGGAGTACGCGGCCAAAGACATCGTCTTCGTGCTCGACACTTCGGGCTCGATGTCGGCCGCGGGGAAGATGGATAAGGCGCGCGCGGCGCTCCTGCACGGCGTGCGTTCTTTGCGGCCCGGCGACCGCTTCAACGTCGTCAACTTCGCGGGCGAGGAGCACCTGATGGCGGCGGGGCTCGTGTGGGCAGACCAGGCGGGGCGCGCGCGCGGCGAGGAGTTCGTCGGCCGGCTCAAGCCCGTCGGCGGCACGAACATAAACGACGCGCTCGTCACCTCGATGAAGCTGTTCGACCAGAGCGACCGCCCGCGCATGCTCGTCTTCATGACGGACGGGCTGCCCACCGTCGGCGAGACGAACGTGAAGAGCATCATCGAGAACGCGCAGAAGGCGCGAGTCCCCGGCGTGCGACTGTTCACCTTCGGCGTCGGCTACGACGTGAACACGGCGCTTTTAGACAAGCTCGCGGCCGAGAACGGCGGCGTCGCCGAGTACGTCGAGCCGGACGAAGACCTTGAGATCAAGGTCTCGAACTTCTTTACGAAGATAAACCACCCCGTCCTCACTGACATTGAAATTGAGATGGGCGCCGTCGAGACTGACCTCATCTACCCGCGCCAACTGCCCGACCTCTTCCGCGGCACGCAACTGACGGTCATCGGGCGATACAAGAACGGCTACGACGTGAGCGGCGTCAC
>DASPKR010000666.1:0-3317 GCA_035627975.1 Pyrinomonadaceae bacterium
GACGCCGCGCAGAAGCTCGCCAGCGCGCTCGGCCGTGATGCCGCGCACCGTGAGGCGCACGCGCTCCTCCTGGGCGTGCGCGGCCCGCAAGTGTCGGGGCGTGTCTATCGCGCGTATTCGCCCGCGGCTTATGATTGCGACCCGGCCGCAAAGCTCCTCTACTTCGGCCAGGTTGTGCGAGGTTAGAAGGACCGTCACAGGCGGCGACCCGCCCGCGAGCGAGCCGATGAGGGCGCGCATCTGCGCGGCCGCGAGGGGGTCGAGCGAGCGCGTAGGCTCGTCGAGCAGGAGTATCGGCGGTGAGTTGAGCAGAGCGCGCGCGACCGCCATGCGCTGCTTGTTTCCGGTCGAGAGCTCTCCGAATCGGCGGCGCCGCAGCTCGCCCAGCTCGAAGCGCTCGACCATTTCGCCGATGCGGCGCGCCGCCGCCCGCGAGCCTAGCCCGTAGAGCCGCGCGAAGAAGGTCAGGTTCTGCTCGACCGTGAGGCGCCAGTAGAAGCTGCGCTCCTCGGCGCCCGCCAAGCCCACGAGCGAGCGCACACGCTCGTCGTCCTCGACGCTGTCGAAGCCGCGAACGGTCACGCTCCCCGAAGTCGGCTGCACGAGCGTCGCGATGATTTTCGTGACGGTGGTCTTCCCCGCGCCGTTGCGGCCGATGAGCCCGAACACCTCGCCCTCGCCCACCTCGAAGGAGGCCCCGCGCACGGCCTCGACCGGCGCGGGCGCCTTCATGCGGAAGAACTGCTTCATCCCCGCGAGCGGCACCGGGTAAGTCTTCGAGACGTTCTCGACCGAGATGGCGACTGTCATCGGTTGCGAAATCTTCGGGCGGGGCTGTCAGCGTCGGCGCTGGCGCGGGTCGAGGTACTCGCGCAGGCCGTCGCCGAGGAAGTTGAAGGCGAGAACGGTGAGCGCAATCGCGACGCCGGGGACGAGCATGGCGTGCGGCGCGCGCTGTAAGGTCGTCAGGTCGCGCGCCTCTTCGAGCATCACGCCCCAGGACGGCGCGGGCGGCGGGACGCCCAGGCCCAGGAACGATAGCGACGCTTCGGAGAGAACGGCGCCCGCCATGCCGAGGCTCGCCTGCACGATGAGCGGCTGTATGGCGTTCGGCAGTATGTGCGAGAAGATTATGCGCCAGTCGCGCGCGCCGAGCGCGCGCGCGGCCTGCACGAAGTCATACTCGCGTACCTTCAGCACCTGCCCGCGCATGACGCGTGCGTAGCCGACCCACCCGATGACGCACAGCGCCAGTATCAGCTTGTTCAGGCCCGCGCCCAGGAACGCCACCATCGCTATCGCGAGCAGCA
Source organism: Pyrinomonadaceae bacterium (assembly GCA_035627975.1). GTDB lineage: Bacteria > Acidobacteriota > Blastocatellia > Pyrinomonadales > Pyrinomonadaceae > QHXN01. Next base: position 1,311 of record DASPKR010000666.1, read on the forward strand.
GGCCGGGGAAGGCCAGGAAGACGTTAAGGACGTAGCCCGAAACTATCCGGTCAACCCACCCGCCGTAGTAGCCAGCGAGCGAGCCCACTATTGTCCCTATCACAGCCGAGACGGCGACCACCACTATCCCGACCCGCAGCGATATGCGCGCGCCGAAGACGACGCGCGAGAAAACGTCGCGCCCCGTCGCGTCAGTCCCCAGCCAGTGCTGGGAGGAGGGCGGCAGATACCGCCCGAGCAGGTTCGTCGCGCCAACCTCGTGAGTCGCGATGATGGGGGCGGCGAGCGCGACGACGGCGAGCAGCACTACGAAGACGAGGCCGAATGTTGCCAGACGGTTCATTACGAGACTCGTATGCGCGGGTCGAGCCAGCGATAGACCATGTCGGTCAGGGTGTTCGCGAAGATGTAGGTGACGCTGATGACGAGCACGCAGCCCTGCACGAGCCTGTAGTCGCGCTTCCCGATGCCGTCGTCAACGAGTAGCAGGCCGATGCCGGGCCAGTTGAAAATCTTCTCCGTGATGATGGCGCCCGCGAGGAGCACGCCGAGCTGTAGGCCGAGGACAGTGACGACCGGTATCAGCCCGTTCTTGAGCACGTGCTTATAGACGACCGTGCGCTCGCTCAGGCCCTTCGCGCGCGCCGTGCGGACGTAGTCTTCGCCCATCTCCTCGATGACGGATGAGCGCACCATGCGCGTCAGGAGCGCCGAGAGCGCCGCGCCGAGCGTGACGGCCGGCATGATTATGCTCGCCGGGCCGAAGCGCCCCGAAGCGTTCAGCACCCCTAGCCACACGGCGAAGATGTAGATGAGCACGGGCCCGATGACGAAGCTCGGGAGGCTTATGCCTACGAGCGCGACGACGGAGAGGAGGCTGTCGAGCCAGCGGCCGCGGTTCGTGCCGGCGATGACTCCGAGCGGGATGGCGATGCTCACGGCGACGACGAGCGCCGCGATGGCGAGCTGCACGGTGGCGCCGTAGCGCGAGACTATCAAGTCCATCACGGGGCGGTCGGTGCGGAAGGATCGGCCCATGTCTCCCGCGAGTATTGCGCGCCAGTAGTCAACGTAGCGGTTGTCCGCGCCGTGCCAGCGCAAGCCGCGCCGTCCGCTCTCGTCCTCGGAGTAAGTGAAGAAGAAGGCCGGGCGGTCGAGGCCGTGCTTGCGCTTGAACTGCTCGACCTGTTCGGGCGTCGCCTGGTCGCCGAGTATAGCGGTCGCGGGATCGCCCGGCACGAGCTCGATGAGGAGTGTGACGAGCGAGACGACCGTCCACACGACGAGCAGCAGCATGAGCAGGCGGCGGAGGAGGTCTAAAGCCTTGTGCTTCATCTAAAGTTTCGGCGGCGGTAAGTGGTGCGAAAGCGCTGGGCGTGATGATAGCACCGGCGGGGAAAATTGCGGAGCGGCGGGGATAAAAACACCAAGCCCGGCGAACCGTGGCCTCGACGGCGGCCCCGACAACCACCGATAGAAGCACAAGCTCACCGGGCCAGGTTCCGGGTTGCGACCGTCAGGTGCGAGGCGCAACCAAGCCTTCAAGAATCGGCCCTACGGCGCGCGCCCGTGTGGAGCGCCGCGATGCCGCCGGTCAAGTTCCTGTACTCGACCCCTTCAAACCCCGCTTCCGTCATCAAGGCCGCCAGACGCTTCTGGTCCGGGAACTTCGAGACGGAGTCGGGCAGGTACTCGTAAGCACCGCGCGAGCCGCTCACCCAGCCGCCGACCAGCGGCAGCACACGCTCGAAGTAGAAGCGGAAGAGAGCGCGAAAGCCCGGCACGACGGGGCTCGAAAATTCCAGCACGGCCGCGACGCCGCCCGGCCTCAAGACCCTGCGCAACTCCCGCAGGCCGTCCTCGATGCCGGATAGGTTCCGCAGGCCGAACGCTATGGTCACGGCGTCGAACGTCTCGTCGGCGAAGGGGAGCCGCAGCGCGTCCCCCTCGACGAAGGGGACGCGGCGCGCGCGCCCTTCGGCTTTCCGCTTCGCGATTTCAAGCATC
>DASPKR010000667.1:0-9891 GCA_035627975.1 Pyrinomonadaceae bacterium
CCGGCTCACGGTCACGGTCAACCGCCTGAACGACGCCTCGGGCGAGGCGACCGTTGACTACGCGACCTCGGACGGCTCGGCCTCCGAGCGGCGCGACTACACGACCGCCCTCGGCCGCCTCCGCTTCGCGCCCGGCGAGACTTCCAAGACCTTCGACGTGCTCATCACAGAGGACGCATATCAGGAGCCGGACGAGACCATCCACCTCGCGCTCTCCAACCCTTCGGGCGGCGGCCTGACCGGCGGCAAGGGCGCCGCCGTCATAAACATCCTCGCCAACGACAGCCCGCCGCCGGCCGGCAACCCCATTGACGAGTCGCAGACGTTCGTCCGCCAGCACTACCACGACTTCCTCAACCGCGAGCCGGACGCGGGCGGCCTACAGTTCTGGTCGAATGACATAGAGCTATGCCCCGCCGCCGACCAGCAGTGCAGGCAGGCGAGGCGCGCGAACGTCTCGGCCGCCTTCTTCCTCTCCATAGAGTTCCAGCGCACGGGCTACCGCGTCATACGCTTCTACCGCGCCTCGTTCCCCGACACGCCGCAGCGGCCCCGCGCCCTGCCGCGCTACCGCGAGTTTTTGCGGGACACGCAGGAGCTACAGCGCGGCGTCGTCGTGGGGCAAGGGAACTGGCAGCAGAAGCTCAACGAGAACCTGCTCGCCTTCGCGCGAGAGTGGGTGCAGCGGCCGGACTTCCTCGCCGAGTTCCCCGCGGAGATGGAGGCGGACGAGTACATCAACAAGCTCTTCGCGAACTCCGGGGTGACGCCGACCCCGGCCGAGTTCAACATAGCCTTCGACGCCTATAACAACGGCGGCGTGGAGGGCCGGGCCCGCGCGCTCATCGCCGTTGTCGACAGCAACTCGGTCTATAACCGCCAGTACAACCCGGCGCTCGTCCTCATGCAGTACATAGGCTACCTGCGCCGCAACCCCGACGACCCGCCCGACACAGGCTACGCCGGCTTCGACTTCTGGCTCGCCAAGCTCGACAGCTTCAGCCAGCCCGGCGAGGACGTCTCCAACGACACGGTCGCCTTCTTGCGCATACAGCGCGCCGAGATGGTCAGGGCCTTCATCGAGTCCATAGAGTACCGCCGCCGCTTCGCCCCGTAACCGCGGCGGGCGCGGATTAACCACAGAGGCCGCTGAGGAAGCACAGGGTTTAATCTTCTCTGTGCTTCCTCAGCGGCCTCTGTTTGCGACGATGCCGATGCAGGTGCTACCATCCGGCTTTAAGCAATCAAACTAAACAGACTCACGAATCTTTTCGAGCGCGGCCCGTCTTTAGAGCAGGCCGCCGGGGCAAGAAGATGAGCGAAGAGAAGCCAACGTTCAAAGTCACAGACCGCCGCCTGTTCAACCCAGACGGCACGCCGCGCGAGGACATTGTGCGCGAGGAAGAGCCGCCGCCCGCCCCCGAGCCGACCGCGCGAGAGGCGGCCGCGGCCTCCGCGCCCGCGGAACGTGAGGCGTCGAGAGAGCCCGCCGCCGCGGGCGCCCGGCAGGCGGAGGCGCCGGCCGCGGGGGCCGAGGCCGAGGCCAACCCGGAAGAGTTCCTCATGCTCGTCGAGTTCGTCGCCTCGTTCGCCGCCGACGCGCTCGGCATGGTCGCGCACCCCGGCGGGCCGCGCGGCGAGCCGAACCCGCCGCTCGCCAAGCAGTGCATAGACATGCTCGGCACGCTCCAGCGCAAGACGAGCGGCAACCTCTCCGAAGAGGAGAAGCAGTTCCTCGACATGATCCTCTCACAGCTCCGCATGCAGTACGTCTCGCTCACGAGCGGCGGCGCGCGCGGCGGCCGCGGCTTCACCGGCGCCGACATCACGGGCGGAAGATGAGCGGTCGGCGGTCGGCCTTCAGCAATCAGCTTACCGTCTTTGGCTGACCGCTGATTGCCGACCGCTCCTTCATGAAAGTCACGCTGCTTGGAACTGGCACTTCGACCGGCGTCCCCTCCATCGGGTGCGAGTGCGAGACGTGCACCTCCGAAGACCCGCGCGACAAGCGTCTGCGCGTCTCGGCACTCGTCGAGCACGAGGGGCTCTCTGTTCTGATAGACACCTCCTCGGACTTCCGCCAGCAGGCCCTTCGTCACCGGATAAGGCGGCTCGACGCCGTGCTCATCACGCACTGCCACGCCGACCACATCTTCGGGCTCGACGACATACGCCCCTTAAACTTTCGCCACGGCGCCCTCGGCGTCTATGCCAACGAGCGCGCGTGGCGCGACATACGCCGCATATTCCAGTACGTCTTCGAGCCGTCGCACTTCGGGGGCGGCCTCCCGCAGGTGCTCGCCCACACGGTCGAGCACGGGGCGAGCTTCTGCCTCGGCCCCGGCCTCACGGTCACGCCCGTCGAGGTCATACACGGCCGGCTCCCCGTCGCCGCCTACCGCCTGAACGACTTCGCGTACTTGACCGACCTGAGCGAGATACCGCACGGCTCTTTGGAGCTGCTGAGGGGCTTGGACGCGCTCGTGCTCGACTGCCTGCGAGTGCGCCCGCACCCTACGCACCTCTGGCTCGAACGCTCGCTCGAGTACGTGCGGGAGCTTCGGCCGCGCCGAACCTTCTTTACGCACATGGCGCACGACATACTCCACGCGCGCGACTGCGCGCGTCTCCCGCCCGGCGTCGAGTTCGGCTACGACGGGCTCGAGATTGAAATGGTAGCCAGTAGTCAGTAGCCGGCAGGCCACGCACGGCTGCGGCCGGAGCTTCCGCCCCGACGAATGGCCGGGGAATGTATTTCTACTGCCTGCTGACCGCTCCTCTTATGCGTCTCTTCCACGGCTACGATAACGCGCGCATCGCGAGGCCGACGGTGCTGACGCTTGGCGTCTTCGACGGGCTGCACCTCGGGCACCAGCTCGTGATGCGGACGGTGGTCGAGCGCGCGCGCGCCGCGGGCGCCACGCCCACCGTCATCACCTTCGACCCGCACCCGCGCGCCGTGCTGCACCCGGAGTCGGCGCCGCCGCTCCTGCAGACGCTCGACCAGAAGGTCGAGGCGCTGGGCGTGCTCGGCGTCGAGCAGACGATCGTCATACGCTTCACGCCGGAGTTCGCCGGGGTGCGAGCCGAAGACTTCTTGCGCGACGTGGTTCACGAGCGCCTTCAGGCGAGGGAAGTTTACCTCGGCCGCGGCTTCGCCTTCGGGCGCGGGCGCGAGGGCAACATAGAGCTTCTGAGGAGGGTGAGCGCCGAGCTGGGCTTCAAGGCCGACGAGGTCGCGGAGGTTCGGCTGCGCGGCCGTCGCATAAGCTCGAGCCTGATACGCGAGCTGCTACTCGCCGGGCGCGTCAACCTCGCGCGCCGAATGCTCGGGCGGCCTTACGGCGTAGAGGGCCGGGTCGTCCGCGGCGCCGAGCGCGGCCGCCGCATAGGCTTCCCGACGGCGAACCTTCAGCCGCAGAACCGCGTCATCCCGCGCTCGGGCGTCTATGTCACGGCGACTCTCATCGAGGGCGCATGGCGCCGCAGCGTCACAAACGTAGGCGTCCGGCCCACGTTCGAGCGGGCGGGCGAACCTTCCGTCGAGACCTTCGTAATGGACTGGCGGGGCGACCTCTACGGCGACGTGGTGCGCGTGCGCTTCCTGCGCCGCCTGCGCGGCGAGCGCCGCTTCGCCTCTATTGACGAGCTGAAGGCGCAGATCGGCCGCGACGCGGAGCGGGCGCGCGAATATTTCCGCCGGGCGGGCGTACAGCGCTCGCTCTCGGTCATCTAAGTGGGGAGCCAGAGAAGTCGAAACCTTGATTTGTAGGGGACAGTATCGCGACAGGTTTTAAGTAGGTTCGCGCTTAATCATGGCAGTTACCGAACGGAAGTTATTGAGTGAGCCGCCCCCGGTCGCGCTGGTCGAGGTCGGGGGCGTGCCGGCCCCCGAGGCGCCGGCAATCGGCGCGCAGGCAGACGCCGAGGCCGAGCAGTTCGAGCAGGAGGCCGCCGGCTGGCGCGGCTGGTGGAGGACTTTCCAGATTGCGCGCGTGCTCGGCACGATGGCGCTCTACCTCTTCCTGAACGATTACGACGTGCGCGCCGCCTTCAATCGCCGCCTCGCCGCACGCCGCCTCGAAGAGTCGCGCGCGCTGGGCCGCGCCGCTTACTGGAAGGCGCGCGCCCGCGACCTTCTGCTGCGCCGCCTGCCGGACAGGCTCATACGTCTCGTCCGCCTCTTCGTCTTCCGCGGCGGCGAGGGCTCGGGCGTCAAGGAGCGCCAGCTCGAGCGTCAGGGCGCGTGGCTGCGCGAGAACTTAATCGGCCTGGGCCCTACCTTCATTAAGATCGGGCAGGCGCTCGGCACGCGCGCAGACCTGCTGCCGCTCGCCTACATCAAGGAGCTCGCGACGCTGCAAGACCAGGTGCCGCCCTTCCCGACGGCCGAGGCGTTCACGCGCATAGAGTCGGAGCTGGGGCGGCCCGTCCCCGAAGCCTTCGCCGAGATTGACGCCGAGCCCATCGCCTCCGCCTCGCTCGGCCAGGTCTATCGCGCGCGCCTTCACACCGGCGAAGAGGTCGCGGTCAAAGTCCAGCGCCCGCGCCTCCGCGAGACGGTCGGCTTCGACATAGCCGTCCTGGGCCGCATCACGCGCTTCCTCTCGCGCTTCCCCTCCATGAGCGAGAACGCCGACTGGGAGGGGATGCTGCGCGAGTTCCGCGCGACCATCTCGGAGGAGATGGACTACGTGAGCGAGGGCCGGAACGCCGACCGCTTCCGCCGCAACTTCCGAGAGTGGCGCGCCGTGCGCGTGCCGCGCATACACTGGTCGCACACGACGGCGCGCGTGCTCACGATGGAGTTCGTCCGCGGCACGAAGGTCACGGACCTGGGGGGGCTGCGGGAGCGCAGAATCTCGCCCGTCAAGGTCAACCGCCTGCTCGTGCGCGCATACCTCAAGCAACTCCTGGAGGACGGCTTCTTCCACGCAGACCCGCACCCCGGGAACCTGCTCGTGATGGATACGGGCCACCTCGTCTTCTTCGACTTCGGCATGGTCGGCCGCATCACGCCGCGCCTACAGTCGCAGATGATAGACGCCTTCTTCCACGTCGTCGGGCGCGACATAGAGGGCCTGGCGCAGGACTTGATAGACCTGAACTTCCTCAAGCCCGGCGTTGACACCGAACGCGTGCGCCCCGTCGTCGAGGGGCTGTTCCGGCACTACCTGAACCTGAAGCTCGGCGAGGTCAACTTCAAGGAGCTGACCTACGACCTTGCCGAGGTCATTTACGAGTACCCGTTCCGGCTGCCGTCGAACTTCACCTACATCATACGGGCGCTGATGACGCTCGAAGGCATCGGCCTCGTCACAGACCCCGGTTTCAGCTTCTTCGACACGGCGCGGCCTTACGCCAAGGAGTTCATGCTCAAGCGCGAGGGGCGCCAGTTCCGGCGGCTCCTCCTGGACAAGATAACGGGCCGCGACGAGGGCCGGATCAACTGGGGCAAGATGTGGAAGCTCGCCAAGATGGCCGCGAAGGCTTACCTGGAAAAATAGCCATAGAGGCACGGAGGAGAAGGCAGAAAGCAGTCAGAACCGGAGAGGTCTTGACTACCTTCTGCTTTCTGCCTTCTTATTTTTATCTCAGGGCTTCTCGTAGCCTAAGACGCGCGGCGTGAGGCGGCCCGAGCGCGGGTCTGTGCTGAAGGCGACCCAGCCTTCGCGCGAGGCGCGGCGCGGGAGGAAGGCGACGGTGAACTCGGAGCGCTCGGGCTCGGCGCCCCCGCCGGCTTCGAGCGTGACCTCGACGGTGACGCCCTCGGCCGTCTCGTCGCCCCGGTTGAAGACCGTGACGGGGACTGTGAAGTTGTGGCCGGTCGGGCGCGGCTCGCCGAGGCGCACCTCGACCGTGGGCGGCTCGCCGCTCTGGGTCGCCCCGTCGTAAATCAGGAAGCCCAGAGTCCCCGCCACGAGCAGGAGGCCGATGCCGAAGACGGCCCACTCGATCCAGTTCTTCTCGACGCGGCGCCCGCCGCCCTTACCTCTCTTCGTCATTGGAGCAGTAACCTCCCGGCCGACGCGCCGAGCGTCGAGGCCACGCCGAGCACGACGGTCTGCGCCACGCAGGTCGCGAGCGCCTGCCCGTCGAAACGCCCGAAGAAGCCGAGTATGGCGGCCGACGCGGCGAGCGCCACGGCGTATGTGACTACGGTGCCGACCAAAACGTCGTGGTGCGCGTCGAAGCGCACGAACCGCTTCGAGCCCGCGAACTCGCTATAGTAGAGGACGAGCGCGCCCAGGGAGAGAGAGAGCAGGGCAAGCCCGGCGAGCCGCCACGCGGAGATTTCCACGGCTATCATCACTATCTCCTCGGTCGGGGCGACGTTAGCGGCGAAGAGCACCGCGCCGCAGAGCGCGATGACCAACTGGCCGGCGAAGCTCGGCTCGAACTCGCCTCCGCCCACGCCCTTGTCTCCGTCGCCCTCGGCGCCTAGCTGCGAGGTGCCTACGGAGAAGCCTATGGCGACCGTCATCGCCTCGATGGTGGTCTTGCCGACTATCTCGGCCGCCGGCTGGTCGAGATTGACGCGCCCGAGCAGCCAGAGGACGAGGAAGGCAGTGAGTAGGCCCAGGCCCATCTCCTCGAACGAGTCAATGACGACCTCGCTGAAGCACGAGTCGCGCCGGAGGCCGAGGAAGTAGTTGTAGCCGAGCAGCAGCGCGAAGGTCGCGGCCACGTAGGCGGCCAGGCGCCACGGGTGAGAGGTGAAGCCCGCCCACCACACCTCCATCGTGTAGAGCAGCGGCAGGCTGAACAGGAGCCCGCCGGCCAGCCCGCGCGCGTACTGACGCAGCGATTCGTTGACAGTCCGCATTCCTGAAAGTAAATGTAGAGTCGGCCCCGGCCGCGGGGTAGTATACTCGAAACCACAAAAGGGAGCGCCGCGGGACGGTTTCCGAGCCTATGATAACAACCACCTGCCTGAACAGCGCGTCGAAGAAGTTCGTCAAGGGCTTCCCGGCCGCCGAGCTGAGCGACTACTGCGAGGCCGAGACGAACATAGTCTGGGCCGACGTGTCAGACCCGACGGGCGAGGACTTCCTGGAGCTCGCCGAGGAGTTCAACTTCCACCCGCTCTCAATAGAGGACTGCCGCAACGCGCACCAGCGCCCGAAGGTCGAGGAGTACCCCGGCTACTACTTCATCGTCCTCTACGAGGCCGAGCTGGTCGGCCCCGACGACGACCTCGAGCTCCGGGAGCTTAACATCTTCCTCGGCCCCAACTTCCTCGTAACAGTCCACAGCCGCCCCATACGCGCCATCGAGACGGCCGGGCGGCTGTGGGGCGAGTGGACCGACCGCGCGAGCCACGGCGCGGGCTTGCTGGCCTACCTGCTTATTGACGCGATAGTTGACGACTACATGCCGCTCCTCGACGTGCTCTCCGACCGCATGGACGATCTCGAGGACGACATATTCGGAGACTTCAAGCCCGAGGCCATACAGGAGATATTCCGCATCAAGAAGCAGCTCCTCTTCCTGCGCCGCACGGTGACGCCCCTGCGCGACGTCTTCAACACGATGTTGCGGCGCGAGCAGCCCATCTTCCCGCGCGAGACGCACGTCTATTTCCAGGACGTGTTCGACCACATCATCCGCGTCGCCGACTCCATAGACACGCTGCGCGACATGCTCGGCTCGACGATGGACGCTTACCTGTCGGTCTCCGGCAACCGCATGAACATGGTGATGAAGCGGCTCACGTCGGTCGCAACCATTCTGATGTCGGTGACGCTGATAGCCGGGATATACGGCATGAACTTCGAGTTCATGCCGGAGTTGAAGTGGCGGTTCGGTTACGTCTTCGCGCTGCTCTCGATGGTGGGCGCCGGGCTCGCGCTCTACTTCTATCTGAGGAGGGTCAAGTGGCTGTGAGGAAGCACGGGAGAAGGAAGTGGAGGGCGCCGCACATGCACGGCCCCGGCGACTGGCACCCGAACGGCGACGAGAACGCGGCGGCGCGCCTCGCCCCGCTCGAAGAGACCGACGCGTTCGAGAAGTCCGAGCAGATCACGGGCAGCCACGCGGCCGTCAACGACACGATACGCGTGGACAGGTCGAGCGTGAAGATGCCCGAGAACTTCACCGCCGACGAGAGGGACGCCGCCGGCACGTTCCGGCTGGACCCGGCCGTGCTAGTCATCGTCGCCCTCATGCTCGCCTTCGTCGCCTTCATCGCCTGGCAAATAACGCTCATGCCGGAGAAGTGATCGCGCCCTCGCGCGCGCCGGAATAAAAAGGGCCGAGGGCGACGAGGCCCTCGGCCCTTCCTTTCTGGCCGTCGCGCGCGCGCCTTACGGCTTCTTGGCGGCGGGCGTCGTCTGCCCGTTCGCGGCGGGCTGCTGGCCGCCCGCCGGGGCGGCGGCGCCGCGCGCCGTGTAACCGGAGCGCGTGACGGCGATGCGCTTCTCTCGGCCGGGCGCGTCGGCGACGGCGACGCGGACGGGGCGGAACTCGCCGGGGCGCGCAGGGTTAGTCGGCACGTAGCTGAGGACGTACTGCGTGCGCAGGTCTTTCGTTATCTCCTCGGCTATCTGCGGCAGCTCCGATAGTGACGTCGGGTAGAAGGCGCGCCCGCCGGTCTCGCGCGTCAGGCGGTCAATGAAATCGACGGCCTTGTCGCGCCGCGACTTCGAGATGAAGCCCCGCTCGCGCTCCAATTCGTTGACGAAGCCGATGACGTAAATCTGAACGTCCTGCTCCTTGAGCGCGTCGAAGAGCTGATCCTTCTTGTAGAAGCTCGAGCGATCCTCGCCGTCCGTGATGACTATGACGGCGCGGCGTCGCTTGTCCTCCAGCGGGTTGCCCTTCTTGCGCTCCGAGGCGTGCTCGGCCGAGAGATACACGGCGTCAATGATGGCCGTCTGCCCGCCCTCGACGTACATGTCTTCGAGCGCGTCCATCACCGCCTGCTTGTCGGACGTGAAGTCCTGCATGATCTTTATCTCTTCGGACGACACGAAGCGCACGACGAAGGTCTCGTCGCCCGGCTTGTTGCTCTCGACGATTGACTTGGCGGCCTCTATGACCTGGTTTATCTGCGAGCGCAAGCTGCCGGAGTTGTCAACGACGACGCCGTAGGAGATCGGCACCTCCTCCTTCGTGAAGGCCACGACCGTCTGCGGGACGTTGTTCTCGAAGACGCGGAAGTCGCTCTGCTTCACGTCGCTCACGGGCCGGTTGTAGCGGTCAACGACGCGGACGTGCAGCTTTATCTCGTTGGTGTTGATGCGGACGACCTCGCCCTCGTCAACCTCCTCGCCCGAGCCGTCCTGCGCGCGCGGCTCGTCGGGCGTGGCGACGGGCTGTGTCTGAAGCCGAGGCGGCACGGCCTGCGGCGGCGTGGGGCTCGGCGTCGGCGTCTGCGCGGGCGTCGTGCCGGGCTGCTGCCTGGCGGGCGTAGGGGTCGGGCGCGCGGGAGTCTCCACGCGGCGCGGGCGGCCGTCCTGCCGCCGCGCCGCGAGCGAGGCGGGCGGCGGCAGTAGCGCGGCGAGGGCGAGCGCTGCGAGGGCGAGCGGCGCCGCGAGCGCGCGGGCCCGGCCCTTTGTGTTTTCGTTTCTCATCTCTTTCGCTTCCGTGACCCCGAAAAAGGAGATGCCGGGCGGGAAGACGCCGGCCGCAGAAGCCGTGCACGTCTGGCGCCCGGCACCTTCAGAGATGCCCCGCGGCCCCGGCCGGTTGCCGCCGACTTAGCGCGGCTTGGCGGTGGCGTAGTAGCCCTCGCGGCCGCGCACGAACAGGCGCGGGAAGCCGCGCGGCGGCTGCACCTTTATCTTCAGCTTGTGCCACTTGCCGTCGTTGGCGAAGTTCGTGGGGCGGTAGCCGATGGAGTACTGCGTGCGAAGCTCGAGCGCTATGCGCTCGAAGGTGTCGTTCATC
>DASPKR010000668.1:0-10012 GCA_035627975.1 Pyrinomonadaceae bacterium
TGGAACTCGATCATCACGCCGCTCAGCTCGAAGGTCAGCACGTCGAGGTCGCCGTCGTTGTCCACGTCGCGGATCGCGGGAATGTCGACGTTCGTCACTTTCAGGGTGTCGAAAAGATTCGTGCTGTTCGGCGTGAGGTTGCTCTGCAGCGGAAACTCCACGAGCTGGAACGACAAGCCGCCCGCAGCTCGGGCACCACGGTCTGGACGGGCTCGAACATGGTCGTCCTGGGCGGCACCACCTCTATCACCGTCGCGGGTGCCATTTACGACCCTTCGACTGACATCTGGAAGGCGATCCCGGCCACCAACCCGCCTACCTCCTACACCGGCGATCGGGTGGTCTGGACGGGCAAGGAGATATTCTTCTGGGGCGGCATCAACAACACCACGGGCAAGAGGGGCGGACTCTACAACCCCACGACCAATACTTGGCGCCAGCCCAACACCTTCAACGCCCCCTCGGAGCGCAACAACTTCACGATGGTCTGGACGGGCAAGGAGGTCATCGTCTGGGGCGGCTTCGAAGGCAACACCGTCACGCTCAACACGGGCGGGCGCTACAACCCGGAGACCGATACCTGGACGCCGACCTCGACCAACGGCGCGGCCGACTCGCGCTACGGCCACACGGCCGTCTGGACTGGCACCGAGATGATCGTCTTCGGCGGCGACAGCCGCCCCATAGGCGGTACAGGCAACATGGTCAACACGGGCGGGCGCTATAACCCGGAGACCGACTCGTGGGTGCTGACCTCGACGGCGGGCGCCCCGTTGAAGAATAACCACACGGCCGTCTGGACGGGCTCGGAGATGTTCGTCTGGGGCGGCCGCTACATCTCGCCGGGCGTCTTCCGTGAGGCCGCGCGCTACAAGCCTTCGACCGACTCGTGGATCCCGACTAACAATCAGGACTCCGCCCCCGGCGGCGAAGTCGGAGTGTGGACCGGCGCTGAGCTGCTCGTCTGGGGCAAGAAACCCCCGTGCAGCGCCGGGTGCAACGGCACGGGCGGGCGCTACAACCCCGCGACCAACGTATGGAGCCCGATGAGCCACACGGGCGCGCCCGGCGGGGACGGCGTCGCCTACTCCAGCGCCGTCTGGACTGGCAAGGAGATGTTCCTCCTGGGCCGGCGCTACAACCCGCTGACCGACACGTGGGCTCAGGCTTCCACCGTCGGCGCGCCCGCGGACAAGAGCGTCGCAGTCTGGACTGGCAAGGAGGTTCTCGTCTGGGGCGGCGGGGCCACCCCTGAGAACAACCCGGCGCCGGCCGGCGGCCGCTACAACCCCGAGACCGACACCTGGAGCCCCATGGCGACGGCGGGCGCGCCCTCCGCGCGCACGATGCACTCGGCGGTCTGGACTGGCTCCGAGTTGCTAGTCTGGGGCGGCAGAGGGTACTTCTCCGACTCCGGGACAAACGCGGGCGGCCGCTATAACCCCGAGACCGACACCTGGCGGCCCATGGCGACGGCGGGCGCGCCCGAAATGCGCCTCTGGAACTCGGCCGTCTGGACGGGCTCGGAGATGGTCATCTGGGGCGGCATGGGTTCCGCCACCGACGCGTCGCGCTGGCTCAACACGGGCGCGCGCTACAACCCCGTCTCCGACACGTGGCAGCCGACCTCGACCGAAGGCGCGCCGCAGGGGCGCGCGTACCACCGCGCCGTCTGGACCGGCTCGCAGATGATCGTCTGGGGCGGTCTCGTCCCCGTCACGTGGACGGGCAGCGGCGACCCCGTCTACACGGGCGCGCGTTATAACCCGGCGACCGACGTCTGGACGCCGACGAGCCTGCAAAGCGCGGCGAGCCGGCGCCAATCGCACGTGCAGGTCTGGACCGGCACACAGATGATCGTCTTCGGCGGGACGGGCCCGAGCGGAGCGGCGAAGCTGGACGGCGCCGTCTACAACGCGCCCGGCAGCACCACGCCCGGCAACCTCCCCCCGACCGTGAGCCTCACGTCGCCGGCCGGCGGCACTGGCTACCAGTCGGGCGACACCGTCCGGCTCGCCGCGGAGGTCTCCGACGCCGACGGCACGGTGACGACCGTCCGCTTCTACGCCAACGGCCAGCTCGTCGGCGCCGACACGCAGGCGCCCTTCGCCTTCGACTGGACTGAGGTGCGCGGCGGCGACTACGCGCTGACGGCGACGGCGACCGACGACGGCGGCGCGGAGGCGCGCTCCTCGGCGGCCAACATCACGGTCGCGCCGAGCACGGCGCCGCCCGGCTGCGTGCTCACGGCCCCGGCCGACGGCTCAACTTACGCCTACGGCGCCTCCGTCCGGATGGAGGCGACGATGACGCCCAACCGCGACCGCAGCATCTTGCGGGTCGAGTTCCTCGTGGACGGCCAGATGTTCACCTTCTACGAGCCTCCGACCTACAACCCGCCGTACTGGGCCCTCTGGACGGCCGACGCGTCGGGGACGCGCAGCCTCACCGCGCGCTGCACCGACAACAAGGGCGGCGTGACGACCTCGGCCCCGAAGGTCATCACCGTGAACGAGCAGGGCTTCTCGATTAGCGGCCAGCTGCTTGAGTCCATCAACGTCCCCATCACCAACGTCCGCCTCCGCCTCGACGGCCCGGCCGGCACCGCGCCGCGGTACGTCATAACTTCCGTCGCCGGCAACGGCAACTACTACTTCGGCGGCCTCAAGGCCGGCGAGACCTACACGGTCACGCCCGAGGCCGGCGCCTGGCGCTGGTCGCCCGACAGCATGACCTTCACCGCGATCTCGAAGAGCTGGACGCTCCAGCACTTCTACGGAACGCGCTCGGGCTACGCCATCTCGGGCCGGCTCACGGACGCGGGCGGCAACCCCATCTCCCCGGCGACCGTCTACATGAGCGGCTCGAGGAACGCCTCGGCGGCCGTCGGCACCGACGGCACGTACATCTTCTATAACCTGGCGCCGGGCGGCACTTACACCGTCCAGCCCGCCAAGAACCTCTACACGTTCGCGCCGAACTCCCGCACCTTCGAGAACCTCTCGGCGGAGCAGACGGCCGACTTCACCGGCACGGCGCAGGCGAAGACCTACGCCGTCGGCGGCCGGGTCGTGGACGACCAGGGCGCGCCCGTCGTGGGCCTCACCGTCCGGCTCGGGACCGTGCGCGTAGGCAGCACGCAGTACCGCACGACCGACGCCGACGGCCGCTACAGCTTCGACACCGTGCAGGAGGGCGAGACCGTCTCGGTCTCCGCGCAAGACTCGACAGGCTTCTACGTCTTCGCGCCCGAGGGTAGGACGTACTACAACATCGCGGCGGACATTACCGACGCGGACTTCGTCGCCAACAAGCGCACGTTCAGCATCGCGGGGACGCTGACGGGCTCGAACGGCATGCCGCTCTACCCGGCGACCGTTACCGTGACGGGCTCGGCGACGGCCACCGTGCAGGTCAACTCGCAGGGCTCTTACTTCATCAACAACCTGCCGCGGGGCGGCGACTACACCATCCGCCCGTCGAAGGAGCATTACGACTTCACGCCGGCGGAGAAGACGTACACGGCGCTGGCCGAGTACATGGTCGCGGACTTCAAGGGCACGCGCCGCACCAACGCCATCAGCGGGCGCGTGACCTCGGGCGGCGGGGGCCTCGAGGGCGTGACCGTCACGCTCTCCGGCACGCAGACCGCGCTGGCCGTGACCGACGCGCAGGGCAACTACCGCATCGGCGTCCTCGCGGGCGGCACCTACGAGGTCAAGCCCTCCTTGCAGGGCTACACCTTCACGCCCGTGAGCCAGTCGTTCCCCAACATCAGCGCCGACCAGACCGCGGACTTCGCCGCGGCGGCCCTGCAGACGCCGGCCGAGCCGGCGCGGTTCGTCATCGCCGATGTCGCGCCGTTCGAGGAAGGCGCGACGAGCATCGTCGTGACCATCCGCCGTTCGGGCGACGCGTCGCAGCCCGCCTCCGTGGATTATGAGACGGCCGACGGCACTGCGCGGCAGGGCTACGACTACATGCTCGCGCGCGGCACGCTGCGCTTCGCGGCCGGCGAGGCCGAGAAGCAGGTCGCGGTCATCATCATCAACGACGCGCACGACGAAGCGGACGAGACCTTCACGCTCACGCTCACGGCCCCGACGGGCGGCATGGAGTTGAACGCGCTCGCCTCGGCGCAGCTCGTCATCCGCGGCGCGGCGGAAGTCTCGCAGTCGCAGAACCCGGCCGACGACGTACGCTTCTTCGTCCGCCAGCACTACGCCGACTTCCTCAACCGCGTCCCCGACGAGGCCGGCCTCGACTACTGGGCGCGCGGGATTGAGTCGTGCGGCGCAGACCAACAGTGCCGCGAAGTTAAACGAATAGACACGAGCGCCGCCTTCTTCCTCTCCATAGAGTTTCAGGAGACCGGCTTCCTCGTCTATCGGTTACAGAAGGCGACCGACGCTCAGATGCCGCGCTACGCTGAGTTCCTGCGCCAGGCGCAGGAGATAGGCAGCGGCGTCGTCGTCGGGAAGCCGGGCTGGGCGGAGAAGATGGAGGCGAACAAGCGCGAGTTCGTCGAGCGCTGGTCGCAGAACGATGCCTTCAAGGCCCGTTACTCGGCGACGACGGGGGAGCAGTACGTTGACGCCCTCATCACCAACACGGGCGTCGCGCTCCCGCGCGAGTTCCGCGACTCGCTCGCGGCGTCGCTCGCCGGCGGCGCGTTGACGCGCGGCGAGGTGCTGCGCGCCGTGGCCGAGCACGAGTCTGTCAGGCAGGCCGAGCTCAACAAGGCTTTCGTCTTGATGCAGTACTTCGGCTACCTCAGGCGCAACCCGGACGACCCGCCCGACACGGGGATGGGCGGCTTCAACTTCTGGCTCAAGAAGCTCGACTCGGCGGGCGGCGACTACCGCCGCGCCGAGATGGTCAGGGCCTTCATAGACTCAATTGAGTACCGCCGCCGCTTCGCGCCCTGACGCGAGGAGGGCAGCAGCCCGGAGACTCGGGGGCGGCGCGTTCGCGTGCCGCCCTTCGCTTTTTCTGCGGCGCGTTTACGCTGAAGGCGGCCCTTTGGTAAAGTGTCGCCCGGTCGCTATTCGACGCCGCCGAGGGACGCTTCTGATGCAAAGGCCCTTGAGGTTCGACGGCTTCCGGCCTTCGTCGGAGAAGGCCAGCCGCATAGCCTCGCGCATACGCTCATCCGACAGCAAGGCCGAGACGCTCCTGCGCAGCAGCGTCTGGCGGCTCGGCCTGCGCTTCCGCAAAAACGTCCGCGCGCTGCCCGGCAAGCCCGACCTCGTCTTCCCGCGCGAGCGCGTCGCCGTCTTCTGCGACGGCGACTTCTGGCACGGCCGCAACTGGGAAGAGAAGCGCCGCAAGCTCAAGGAGGGCTCGAACGCCCCCTACTGGCTCTCCAAAATCCACGCAAACATGCAGCGCGACGAGCGCCACAACAGCCAACTCGCGGGCGACGGCTGGCGCGTGCTCAGGTTCTGGGAGTCCGACATCCTCACAGACCCCGCACGCGCCGCCTCCGAGGTCGCGGCCGCCGTCGCCGAGAGAAGGCAAAACTCAAAAGGGCAGGAGCGCGCACGAGCATGACTGCGCCGCCCGGCGAAGGTCTCTCGGTCTTGAGCTTCTTTAGCGGCGGGGGCGGACTGGACCTCGGCTTCCACCGCGCCGGCTTCCGCGTCGTCTTCGCGAGCGACATCGCCCCGCTCTTCTGCAAAACCCTCGAAGCGAACCGCGGCAGGTATTTCCCCGACGACATGCGCGTCGTCGCCGGAGACATACGACGCGTCGAGCCGGACGGGCTGCCGCGCGGCGTTGACCTCGTCATCGGCGGGCCGCCGTGCCAGTCGTTCTCTGCCTTCGGCCGCCGCGCGGGCGGCGCCGCCGGCCGCTTGGACGAGCGCGGCACTCTCTTCGAGGCTTACTGCCGTTTGATTGAGGCGGTGAAGCCGCGCGCCTTCCTCTTCGAGAACGTGCGCGGCATACTCGGCACGCACAAGGGGCGCGACTGGCAGGAGATAGTTCGGGCGTTCAGCCGCATCGGCTACGCCGTCTCGCACCGCATACTCGACGCCGCCGACTACGGAGTGCCGCAGCATCGCGAGCGCCTCTTCATGGTCGGCCACAAGCTCGGCGGCGAGTTCCTCTTCCCCGAGCCGACGCACGGCCCCGACTCGCCCGCGCGCGCGCCGCACGTGACCGCGGGCGAGGCGCTCGCAGGGCTCGAAGACGAAGGCGAAGCCGGCTCGCTCTACCTCAAGCGCGGCAAGTACGCGCACCTGCTCCCGCTCGTCCCTCCCGGCGGAAACTACCTCTTCTTCACAGCCCGCCGCGGCCACCCCGAGCCCGTCTTCGCATACCGCTCGCGCTTCTCCGACTTCCTCTACAAGGCCGACCCCGCGCAGCCCGTCAAGACCATCATCGCCCGGCCCGGCGCATACTCCGGCCCCTTCCACTGGGAGAACCGACGCTTCACCCTGGCCGAGTACAAGCGTCTGCAAGGCTTCCCCGACGACTACGTTTTCTGCGGCGGCCGGCAGGACGTGGTCAGGCAGATAGGCAACTCCGTGAGCCCCCTCATCGCCGAGGCGCTCGCCGCCGCAATCGCCAAACAGATCTTCGGGCGCGACGCGCGAGCGCGCCTGCTGCCCGCTTCGGCGCGCCTCTCCTTCGACGAGCGGAAAGGCGAGAAGGCCCGCAGGACGCGCCGCCAGCACGACGTGGCGGCCGCGCTTAGGATGCGCGACGGCGCGGCGCTGTTCTCATTCCGCGACTACCGCTCGCGCGTCGAGCCCGCCGAAGATTTGCCGCACGGCTCGCCGAACGTCACGGCGCGCGCCGACGGACGGCGCGTGCGCCTGACCGTGCGCGCCGACGCCTCAAGGGAGCTGTTCGCGGAGGTCGGCCTCGAGGTCTGCGGCGCTGCGCTCGTTGACGTTAAGCTCTACGGCTCGCGGCCGCACGCCGTGCAGACGCTCTGGAACGCCGTTGACGACCTCGTCATACGCTCCAGCAACTTCCACTCGCTCTTCGAGCTCTACGGCCACTTCACCGAGCCGCACCCGGTCTTCAAAGTCACGCGCTTTCGGGCTCGCTCGGCCCACCCCATCGCCGCCTTCGCCGAGCACGCCTCCGACTTCCGCAACTGTTCGAGGTACTTCCCCGACGCGCACCTTCTCGGCATGTTCGGCGACGCCTTCGGCACTCGCGACTTCACGGAGCTGGTGGCGGCGCTGCGCGCCTACCGATTCGACCTGCGCTGCCACGAGACGAACGTCGCAATCCCGCCGGGCGTCTATATGGTCGCCTACCCCTTCACGCTGCCGCGGCGCCGCCTGATGAGCTTCGGCGTCGGGGCCGCACGCGCGTGAAAGCCTCCGCCATTTGTCACCTACTCTTGTCAGGCCACTAACTTTTCTGTCGGCGCGCTCCGGCCCGTCCTCCGATTACATAACTATTACAAACGGCCGCGCCTTTAATTGTTACGATGGCTGCGGAGTGCTCATCGAAGGTGGGCGGGAAATTTTCGGGGCTCAAGGAGAGGTGAAATGGGCTGGGTTAAGCGAATGAGTCGGCGCGAGGGGGGCATCAACTGGGCGACGTTGGTCACCATGGTCGTCTTCCACCTGGGCGCAATCGCGGCGCTCTTCATGTTTAGCTGGCAGGGGCTGCTCGCGTGCCTCCTGCTCTGGTGGGTCTCGGGCAGCCTCGGCATCGGGATGGGCTTCCACAGGCTTCTGACCCACCGCGGCTACAAGACGCCTAAGTTGGTCGAATATTTCCTGACCGTCTGCGGTACGCTCACGCTCGAGGGCGGCGCGATTGACTGGGTGGTGACGCACCGCATACACCACGCCAACACGGACGTCCGCGGCGAAGACCCGCACACGCCGCGCGACGGGCGCTGGTGGGCGCACATGGGCTGGATACTTACGGGGACGGCGCAGCAGCACGGCGAGGCCGTCATGTGGCGCTACGCGCCCGACCTCATGCGCGACCGCTTCCACTCTTGGCTCAACCGCTTCTACTTCGTCCCCGTCGTAATCTCGGGCGTCCTGCTCCTCGCCTTCGGCGGGTGGTCTGTCTTCTTCATGGCCTTCTTCCTTCGGATAGTCGTGGGGCTGCACGCCACCTGGCTCGTAAACTCGGCGACGCACATGTGGGGGACGCGCCGGTTCGAGACGACGGACGACTCGACGAACAACATGCTGATCGCGCTCCTGACCTTCGGCGAGGGCTGGCACAACAACCACCACGCGCACCCTCGGGCCGCCCGCCACGGCGTCGCCTGGTACGAGCTCGACGTGAACTGGCTAGGGATTCGCGCGCTGAAGCTCCTCGGGTTGGCGCGCGACATAAAGCTGATACCGCAGCCCGCGGCGGCGCGGCGGTCTGAAGAGAGGGCGCTCCGCCGGGCGGCGTAAGGCCGGGCGCAACAGTTGGGGCGGGCGGGAGAGGGGTGAAGCTCTCCCGCCTTTTTACTTTAGCCTTTTCAGTTCCTTAGAATACGGCCGTGCCGATAAGCAGCCGCCGCAAGTCCGTCGCCTTCTTCATCACGCTCGGCTCGTGCCTCGTCGCCCTGGCCGTGGCGCTCAACGTCGGCTGGGTTCTGCTCAACTGGCGCGAGGTCGCGCTGCTCGTGCTGGGGATAATCTTCTTCGTGCTGATAATCGTCGGGCTGGTGCTCAACACGACCTTCCTCATACGCGAGATACGGCGCAACGAGCAGCACGACGCCTTCATCAACTCTGTCACGCACGAGCTTAAGACGCCGATTGCCTCGATACGCCTCTACCTGGAAACCCTGAAGTCGCGCGATGTGGGCGAGGAGCGCCGCCGCGAGTTCTACGACATAATGCTCGCCGACAGCGACCGCCTGCTGCGCACCGTCGAGCAGGTCTTGCGCGCGGGCCGCGCAGGCCACCGCCAGCGCTCGGCGCTCTCGACCGTCGTTGACCTGGGCGAAGTGGTGCGCGAGTGCATGGAGCTTGCGCGCGTGCGCTACAAGCTGGACGGCGATTCGCTCGTCTTCGCCGAGCGGCTAGACGGCGAGCCGGCGCGCGTCGCCGGAGACCCGGAGGAATTGCAGACCGCGGTCTCCAACCTTTTGGACAACGCCGTGAAATACTCGGGCGGGGAGGTGCGCGTCTCAGTCGAGCTCGCGGCGCTCGGCGACCGGCGCGTGGCCGTGCGCGTGGCCGACAGCGGGGTGGGCATACCCCCCACACAGCTCAAGCGAATCTTCAAACGCTTCTACCGTGTGCAGGGCGACTTTGTGGCGCGGGTGAAGGGGACGGGGCTCGGGCTCTTCATCGTGCGCTCGATTGTCGAGAGGCACGGCGGGCGCGTCTTCGCCGAGAGCGCCGGCCTGGGCCGCGGTAGCACCTTCACCATACAACTACCGAGGGCATAAAAGTTGAGAGCCGGCGCGGTGCTCATCGTCGAGGACGAGAAACATCTGGCCGACGGCCTGCGCTACAACCTCGAGGCCGAGGGCTACGAGGTCGAGACGGCGGGTGACGGCGAGTCGGCACTCGCCATGCTGCTCGGCGGCGGGCGCGCGTTCGACGCCGTCGTGCTCGACGTGATGCTGCCGGGCGCGGACGGCTTCGCGGTCGCGTCGGCGCTGCGCGGCGCGGGGCAGTTCGTCCCGGTCCTTATGCTCACGGCGCGCGGCCGCCCCGAGGACGTGCTGCGCGGGTTCGAGTCAGGGGCGGACGACTACCTGCCGAAGCCCTTCGAGCTCTCCGTCCTCATCGCGCGCATCAAGGGCTTAATCAGGCGCCGCGAGTGGTTCCACCTCGACCGCGGCGGGGCGCCCGCCGCGGCCCACGACGGCGGCGAGTCGTTCTCGTTCGGCGGCAGGACGATTGATTTCGAGGCGTTCGAGCTTCGCGTGCGGGGGCAGACCGTGCGGCTGACGCTGATGGAGGCGTCGGTGCTCCGATACCTGATAAGGCACGAGGGGCGCGTCGTCTCGCGTAAGTCGCTTCTGGAAGAGGTCTGGGACTTACGCGACGACACGAGCACGCGCGCCATAGACAACTTC
>DASPKR010000669.1:0-2003 GCA_035627975.1 Pyrinomonadaceae bacterium
GACTCCTTCGAGCGCGTCGTGGACGAGGACGAGGCCGCCGCCGAAATGGGCTCGATGTTCAAGGACGCCCGCCTTCAGGAGCGCCTGAGCGACCAGACCCGCGCCGTCGAGTTCGACATTGAGCCCACGACGGCCGCCGTCGAGGTCGGCTCGCTCCTGGGCTCGGGCTCGGGCGGCGGCGGCTTCGAGCGCGTGGTTGACAGCGACGAGGCGCCGGGCGGCCAGCCACCGCTCCAGTCAGTCCAGCCAGAAGTCGCCGCTTCGGTTTCGAGCCTCGTCGAGGACGAGGCGGGCGCCGACGCCTTCGCCGCCTCCGCACGGTCTTTCGAGCGCGTGAGCGACGACGAGGCCGGGGCGGAAGCCTCAGCCGCCGCGAAGGGCGGGCGCAGGCGCGCCGCCGCAAAGGGCGGGGCCTCGAAGAAGGCCGCGTCGAAGAAGAGCGCTGCGAAGGGCGGCGCGTCGAAGAAGGCCGCATCTAAGAAGAGCGCGGAGAAGCCCGCGGGCAAGGGCGCGTCGAAGTCAGGCTCGAAGAAGGGCGGCTCGAAGAAGTCGAAGGCGGCCGCCGACGAGGTCGAGACCGAGGCGCGGCAGGAGGCCGGCTCGAACGACCCGTCCGGCTTCGAGGACGCAGAGGCGAGCGTCTCCTCGCGCCCGCCGCGCGGCGAGTTCGCGCGCCGCGGCGGCCGTCGCAGGCGCAAGCCCGGCGGCAGGCCCGAAGGCGCCAACGGCGACTCGCACTCGAACGGCGAGAGTGAGGAAGCAGAGGTGATGACGGATGCCGCTCCCGCGGCCGTCGAAGAGCAAGCCGAAGTCCCCGCCGCCGCGGAAGCCGCGCCTGCGCCTACGCGTCCCGGCGGCCGCCGCGAGCGCGAGGGCCGCGAGAGCCGCGAGAGCCGGGGCCGCGAAGAAGGCCGCGAAGGGCGCGGTCGTGACGAAGCACGCGAGGGCCGCGGGCGTGAAGGTCGCGGCCGAGACGAAGGCCGTGGCCGTGAGGAAGGCCGCGGTCGCGACGACAGGCGCGGCGGGCGCGACAACGGGGGCAGCAGCCGCCGACGCGACCGGCAGCCCACCATCACAGACCTCCTGCGCGAGGGGCAGGAGATAATCGTCCAGATCGCCAAGGAGCCCATCGCGGCTAAAGGCGCTCGCATCACCTCGCACATCGCGCTGCCCGGCCGCTTCCTCGTCTATATGCCGACGATTGAGCACGTCGGCGTCTCGAGGAAGATTGAGAGCGACCAGGAGCGCTCGCGCCTGCGCAAGCTCATACAGGCAATCGTCAAGGAGGAGGACATCCCCTCCGGCGGCTTCATCGTACGCACGGCCGGCGTAGGGATAAGCGAGGCCGACCTGCGCGACGACGCGCGCTACCTGATACGCACCTGGCGCGACATACGCAAGAGCGCCGAGCGGCAGAAGGCGCCCGCGCTCGCGCACAAAGACCTCGACCTCGTGCAGCGCCTGCTGCGCGACCAGCTCTCCGACGACTTCACGGCCATACGCTGCGACAGCGAGGAGGAGTACCTCGAGGTCGTCGAGTTCGTCAACCGCATACAGCCGCGCCTCGTCAACCGTGTCAAGCTCTACACGCGCGAAGAGCCGATACTCGAAGCCTTCGGCGTGCAGGCCGAGCTGGATAAGGCCATCAAGCCCCGCGTCTGGCTCAAGTCGGGCGGCTACCTCGTCATCAACCAGACCGAGGCGCTCGTCGCCATTGACGTCAACACCGGCAAGTTCGTCGGCCGCGGCGGCACGCGGCTGGAAGACACAATCACCCGGACGAACATGGAGGCCGTGGAGGAGATAGCGCGCCAGATACGCCTGCGCGACCTTGGCGGCATCCTCGTCCTCGACCTGATAGACATGGAGGAGCGGCGCAATCGCGCCCGCGTGCTCGCCGCCTTACAGGACGCGCTGCGCTCCGACAAGTCGCCGACGAAGGTACTCTCCTACAACGACTTCGGCCTCGTCATCATGACGCGCAAGCGCGTCAAGCAGTCACT
>DASPKR010000670.1:0-2597 GCA_035627975.1 Pyrinomonadaceae bacterium
CTCGGCCACGCCCTCCTGCACGTAGCAGCGCTCGACGGAGGCGCAAGCCTGGCCGGAGTTGGCGAAGGCGCCCCAGACGGCCGCGCTCGCCGCCGCACCGAGGTCTGCGTCCTCGAAGACGATCATCGGGTCTTTGCCGCCGAGTTCCAACACGACGGGCGTGAGGCGCCGCGCCGCCGCCTCGGCCACCCGCTTGCCGGTGGCGACGCTGCCCGTGAACATAATCTTGTCGGCGCCCGCCTCGACCAGGGCCGCGCCCGTGCGCCCGTCGCCCGTCAGGACTTCGAGCAGCCCCTCGGGCAGACCTGCGCGCCTGAAGACCTCGCCGATTTTCAACGCGACGAACGGAGTCAGCTCGCTCGGCTTCAGCACGACGGCGTTGCCGGCCATTAGCGCCATTACGACCTCGCCGAGCGGGATGGCCCACGGGAAGTTCCACGGCGAGATGACGGCGACGACGCCGAGCGGGCGGTAAACGATTTTCGAGGCGCGGCCGAGGAAGCGGTAGAGGCCGATGTCGAGCTTCTCGTCTTTGAGCAGCCGCGCCGTCCTGCGCGCGAAGAACTGCATGAGGTCGAGCGTCGGCACAATCTCCATCGAGAGCGCCTCGGCCTCGGGCTTGCCCGACTCGCGGGCGACGAGCCGCGCGATCTCGTCCATCTCTTCGAGCACGAGCGAGCGGGCGCGCATGACGACTCTCCCGCGCTCGCGGTAGCCTAACGCGCCCCAGGCCTTCTGCGCCTCGCGCGCCCGCGCGACGGCGGCGCGTGCTTCGCCTTCGGAGCGCAGGGGGACGCGCCCTATCTCCTCGCCCGTCGCCGGGTCGTAAGAGACTATCTCGGCCGTCGTCGTGAGTGTCGTCGTCATGCCCCGGTTTCACCCCCGCAGGCCGCAATCATCACGCGGGCGCGCCCGCTTTGCAACCTCTCCGCGCTCCGCTAAACTTTCGCCGAGCGGATTCTCTTTTAGCACGGAGGGGACGGATGCGAAGACCGCAGCTCGAAGAGCTTATGCGGAGGATGGAACCGAACTCGGTGGCGATACTGCCGTCGGCGCGCGAGGTGACGCGCTCGAACGACACGGAGTACCGCTTCCGCCAGTCGTCCGATTTTTACTACGTGACGGGCTTCGGCGAGCCCGACTCAATCGCCGTCGTCGCGCCCTCGCGCCCGGAGCGCTACACGCTCTTCGTGCGCCCGCGCGACCCCGAGAAGGAAATCTGGACGGGGCGGCGCGCCGGGGTCGAGGGCGCGAAGGAGACCTACGGCGCCGACGCGGCCTTCCCCGTCGAAGAGTTCGACGCGAAGCTCTCGGAACTGCTCGACGGCGCGCGCACGCTCTACTACCGCCTCGGCGACGGCCGTCCGGACCTCGACCAGACCGTCATACGCCAGCTCGCGCGCATGCGCGCCCTGGGCCGAAAGGGCGCGCGCCCGCCCGCGGCAATCGTTGACCCCGGCACCATCCTGCACGAGATGCGCCTCATCAAGACCGACGAGGAGATAGCCCTCATGCAACGCTCGGCCGACATAGCGGCCGAGGCGCACCGCGAGGCCATGCTCGCCGCCCGCCCCGGCGTGGGCGAGCACGAGATAGAGGCCCTCATCGAGTACACCTTCCGCAGGCGCGGCGCGCTCGCGCCCGCCTACGGCTCGATTGTCGGCTCGGGCGCGAACGCGACGATTCTGCATTACACCTCTAACGACTCGGTGCTCAAAGACGGCGACCTGCTTTTGATAGACGCGGGGGCCGAGTACCGGGGCTACGCCTCCGACATCACGCGCACCTTCCCCGTCTCGGGCCGCTTCACGGAGGCGCAGCGCGAAATCTACGAGCTCGTGCTCGACGCGCAGGAGCAGTGCATCCGCATGGTCGCGCCCGGAGTGACGCTCGACGAGATGCACGACCGCTCCGTGGAGATTCTGACCGAGGGGATGGTTCGGCTGGGGCTGCTCGAAGGCGAGGTCGGGAAGCTCATAGAGGAGGAGGGCTACAAGAAGTTTTACATGCACCGCCTCGGCCACTACCTCGGCATGGACGTGCACGACGTCGGCCCGTACCAGACCGACGGCGGCGAGCCGCGCCCCGTCGAGGCAGGGATAGTGATGACGGTCGAGCCAGGCATCTACGTCTCCGAGACGGCCGAGGGTGTGCCGGAGAAGTACCGCGGCATAGGCGTCCGCATCGAGGACGACGTGCTCGTCACTCGGGAAGGCCACCTCGTCTTAACTGATAAGGCGCCCAAGACCGTCGAAGAGATAGAGGCGCTGATGGCGCGTTAGAAAGAAGACGACGGGCGACGCCAAAGCCACGGGGACGGCTCCCGGCGGGAGCCGTCCCCGTGGCTTTCTTCTTCGTCGGAGCCGCTCAGGAGCCGCCAGGGAAGTTGTCGTTTATCCAGCTCACGATGCCGGCCCACTCGCCGCCCGGCTCGCCCGTGTAGCTGCTTACGGCGTCCTTCATGGCCTGTATCGCCTGCGGCGAGTAGTCGTCGAGTGCGACGGGGGCCGTGAGCGGGACGTTGGCGCGCTTGTACTGCCCCTTCGGGAGGACGAGTGAGCACTGGTAGTCGTTCACCTCGGAGACGCCGTCGAACA
>DASPKR010000671.1:0-3936 GCA_035627975.1 Pyrinomonadaceae bacterium
TGCTCGACACCGACGGGGCTCGGCGCGGCTGGTTGGAGCCCGACCTGAAGCCGCTCGACTTTTAAGCGGACAGCTCGCAGACGAGCATTTCGAGCTGGAGGCGGGCGCCCTTCGGCCCTCCGCCGCCGAGCGAGGTCTTGATGGCTAGGTCGGCCTCGGCGATGCGGCGTATGCGGCGGTCGAGCTCTGAGGCGTCGGCGCGGCGCGCGGTGGCGAGGAACTCTTTGCGCTGGCTGAAAGGCATCTTGACGACGTTGAAAACGTCCTGCTCGGGCGCGCCGCGCGCCATCATGTCTTTCGCGAGCGCGAGTCGGTGGAAGCTACTCGCGAGCAGGCCGATGAGCGCGACTGGCTCGGCGCCGTCGTCGAGGAGGCGCGAGAGGGTTTCGAGCGCGCGGCGGCGGTTGCGCGCGATGAGGTGGTCTGTCAGTTCGAAGTTCGAAAGCTCGCGCGAGCGGCCGACGAGCGACTCCACCAGCTCGGCCGTGATGTGGCCTGAAGGCAGCGCGGCCGTCGCAAGCTTCTCGAGTTCGGCAGCGAGCCTGCGCACGTCCGGGCCGGCCAGCGCCACCGTATGCCTGAGCGCACGCTCGTCGGCCGTCGCACCCAGACGTCTGAGCCTGTCCTTCGCCCAGGCGGCAAGCTCGCCGTCGGAGAGCGGCGCGAACTCGACGGCGGCGCAGGCTTCCATGAGCGCCTTGCTGAGCTTGCGGCGCTTGTCGAGGTCGTCGGCGACGAAGAGGACGACGGAAGTCTCCACGGGGCGCGAGACGTAGCGCGCCAGCGCGCCCTCGTCGGCCTCGCGCAGTCGCGAGAAGTCCGTGACGCGCACGACGCGGCGCCCGCCCATCATGGGGAGCTGCTCGGCGGCCGCAATCGCCTGCTGCACGTCTGCCGTGGCCAGGCTGAAGGCCGACTCGTTGAACTCGCGCAGGGCCGAGCCCTCGAGCGCCGCGCCCGAGATGGCGCGCGCGGCCTCGTCGCGCAGGTAGTCTTCCGGGCCGAAAAGCAAATAGAGCGGGCGCACCGTCCCGCCCTTTAGCTCCCGCTTCAGCTCCTCGCGCGTGATGAGAGGCATAAAGAGGCACGCGGCCGGCTACTTGTCTTCGTTGACGCCGAAGCCGTTGATGAGCGTTGATACGAGGCTTTCGGCGAAGGCGCGGGAGAGGCGCTCGACGGCAGGGTCTTCCTCGTTGAAGAAGCTGCGCGGGTCGTCGGTGAACTCGAACTCGCCGCGGAAGACGTAGTCCTGGTTGTCGTAGAGCACCCGGTTCTTGACGCGGTCGCGCACCGTGACGGCCGCGGTCACCGTCACCTCGAATATGCGCGCGCGGCTTCGCGAGTCGAGCAGCACGCCGTAGAAGGCGAAGTTCTTGACGACGCCGTCAACGACCACGTCGGCGCCCTCCGTCTCGCTCTGCACCCTCAGCCCCTTGCCGCGCCGTATGATCTCGTTCATCACCGACTCGGTGAAGCGGTGCTCGATCCTGTAGCGCAGCGCGTTGTTCTGGAAGGCCGGGACGGCGACCGTGCGGACGTGCGCGGGCAGCCCCGAGCGGCGCACGGGCTTGTAGCACTCGCGGAAGCCCGCGGACAGAAGGACGAGCGCGGCGAGCGCCGCCGCGCGCAAGACTTTGGCGTTCAGAGACATTCCGATGAGGGACGATACGACACGGCGGCGGCGGATGACAAGCGAGGGAGCGGGCTAGGTCAAATGGCTGCGGCTCTAGCGGCCGGCCGCGGCCCTAATGGCGTCGGCCACGCGCACGGTCTCGACGGCGGCGCGCACGTCGTGGGCGCGGACGATGTGGGCGCCGCCGAGCACCGCGGCCGTAACAGTTGCCATCGTGCCGTGCAGACGCTCGCCGACGGGCGCACCGCCGAGCAGCCGCCCTATGAAGGACTTGCGCGACGTGCCGACGAGCAGGGGGAAGTCGGGGAACTCGGCGGCCAACTCCGGCAGCCTCGCCAACAGCTCCACGTTCTGCTCCGGCGTCTTCCCGAAGCCTATGCCGGGGTCGAGGGCGATGCTCTCGCGCCCGACGCCGCGCCGCTCGGCCTCCTCTACGCTCAGGCGCCAGCCGCGCGACACCTCGGCCAGAGCGTCGGCGACGGGCTCCTGCGTGTGCATCGTCTCGAAAGAGCCGCGCGAGTGCATGAGCACGAGCCCCGCCCGCGCGCGCGCGGCCTCGTCCGCGAGCGAGGGGTCGAAGCGAAGGCCCGAGATGTCGTTGACTATCTCCGCCCCGGCAGCGAGCGCCGCGCGCGCGACCACGGCCTTCGTGGTGTCCACTGATATCGGCACGCTAATCTCGCCCGCGAGGGCTTCGACCACGGGCAGGACGCGCCTCAACTCTTCTCCGGCACTGACGCCCTCGCCGCCCGGCCTCGTTGACTCGCCGCCCACGTCGAGTATGTCGGCGCCCTCGGCGACCATCTCGGCGGCTCGCCCTCGGGCGAGCGCCGGGTCGAAGAAGCGGCCGCCGTCGCTGAAGCTGTCCGGCGTCACGTTCAAGACGCCCATGACGAGCGTGCGCCCGCCTACGGGGAGCGAGCGCCGCGCGAGCTTCCATTCGCGAGCCATGCGCTGAAGGTTAAAAGGTCTGCCGGAAAAGTTAAAGGGGAAGGGGGTTGAATTCCCCTTCCCCTCGCGTAACGCCCCCGTCGGCGCGGCGCTTAGGCCGGCGCCGGGTTGCCGCCGGTGATCGGCGGGAGTATGGGCTTGAGCGGGCTCGTCGAAGGCTCCTTGAGCTGCGGCCGTCCGCCCTCGTCCTTAGTCTGGGTCTCGGGCTGGTCGTCGTCGAGCGGCAGGCCCGCGATGATGCGGCGTATCTGCACGCTGTCGAGCGTCTCTCGCTCCAGGAGAGTTTCGGCCAACCGCACCATCACGTCGCGGTTCTCCTCGATGATGCCCTTGGCGCGCTCGTACTGGTCGTTGACGATCTTCTTGACCTCCTGGTCAATCTTAATCGCCGTGTCCTCGGAATAGTCCCGGTGCTGCGAGATTTCGCGGCCGAGGAAAATCTGCTCCTCCTTCTTGCCGAAGGTGAGCGGCCCGAGGTCGCTCATGCCGTACTCGCAGACCATCGCGCGCGACAGCTCCGTGGCACGCTCAATGTCGTTCGATGCGCCCGTCGTAATGCTCCCGAGGAACACGTCCTCGGCGATGCGCCCGCCCATCAGGATGGCTATCTGGCCCAGCAGATACTCCTTCGTGTAGCTGTGGCGGTCGCCCTCGGGCAACTGCTGCGTCACGCCCAGCGCCATCCCGCGCGGGATGATCGTGACCTTGTGGACGGGGTCTGCGTTCGGGACTTTAAGCCCGACGAGCGTGTGCCCGGCCTCGTGGTAGGCGGTGATGCGCTTCTCCTCGTTGGTGATGACCATTGACTTGCGCTCGGCGCCCATGAGCACCTTGTCCTTAGCGAGCTCGAAGTCGGCCATCGTGACGATCTTCTTGTTGTAGCGCGCGGCGTTCAATGCGGCCTCGTTGACGAGGTTCGCCAGATCCGCGCCCGTGAAGCCGGGCGTGCCGCGCGCGACGATGCCGATGTCCACGTCCTCGCCCAGAGGAATCTTGCGCGTGTGGACTTTGAGGATTCCCTCTCGGCCTCGCACGTCCGGGCGCGGGACGACGACACGGCGGTCGAAGCGGCCGGGCCGCAGCAGCGCCGGGTCGAGCACGTCCGGGCGGTTCGTCGAGGCCATGATGATGACGCCGTCGTTCGACTCGAAGCCGTCCATCTCGACGAGAAGTTGATTGAGCGTCTGCTCGCGCTCGTCGTGGCCGCCGCCGAGGCCCGCCCCGCGGTGGCGCCCGACGGCGTCAATCTCGTCAATGAAAATTATGCACGGCGCGTTCTTCTTGCCCTGCTCGAAGAGGTCGCGGACGCGCGAGGCGCCGACGCCGACGAACATCTCGACGAAGTCGGAGCC
>DASPKR010000672.1:0-10264 GCA_035627975.1 Pyrinomonadaceae bacterium
GGCGGCGGGAGGCTCGGCGCACGGCAGGTCTATCGTGAAGGTCGTGCCGCGCCCGCGGGCGGAGGCGACCGTTATGTGGCCGCCGTGGCGCTCGACTATGCCGTAGCTGACGAAGAGCCCGAGGCCCGTCCCCTGCGCCCCCTTCGTCGTGTAGAACGGCTCGAATATGCGCGCGCGAACCTCCTCGGTCATCCCCGTGCCGGTGTCGGAGAAGAGGAGTTGCAGGCGGTCGCCGGAGTCGGCGAGGCGGCAGCCGAGCGTGAGGCGGCCGCCCGCGGGCATGGCGTCTATGGCGTTGACGATGAGGTTGACGAAGACCTCCCGAAGCTCGGAGGCGTTACCGCGCGTGTGCAGCTCACAGCCGGGGCAGAGGCGCACGTCGTAACTCAGGCCCCGCGCGCGCGCGTCGTTCTCCCAGCGCGTGCGCGTTATCTCGACGGCGTCGCGCAGCAGCGCTCCCACGTCCACGG
Source organism: Pyrinomonadaceae bacterium (assembly GCA_035627975.1). Lineage (GTDB taxonomy): Bacteria > Acidobacteriota > Blastocatellia > Pyrinomonadales > Pyrinomonadaceae > QHXN01. The sequence goes on from DASPKR010000672.1 coordinate 471, forward strand.
GCGCCAGTTCGTCGCCGGGCGACTGCTGAGCGAAGGAGCGTATGCGGCGCACGGTGGCGGCGGCGTCCTCGGCGGCGGTCTGTATGATGTCGAGGCTTCGGGCGACCTCCGGGTCGCGGGTCGAGCGGCGCAGCAACTGCGCGCGGCCGAGTATGGCGGCGAGCGCGTTGTTGAAGTCGTGCGCGACGCCCGTGGCGAGCTGGCCGAGCGCGCGCAGCTTGTCGGCCTGCGCCGCGCGCTCGCGCTCCTGCTTCTGCTCCGTGATGTCGCGCGCGATGGTCAGCACACCCGTGGTGCGGCCCTCTATGACGAGGGGCGCGCTGTCGGCGACGACGTGGCGCGTCTGCCCGCCGGGCGCCGCGACGCGCGCCTCGACCGTCTGCGGCTCGCCTTCGAGCGCGCGGCGGAAGCTCGCGAGCGCCGGCCCGCGGTCGTCCTCCTCGATCAGCTCGAGGAAGTGGCGGCCGATGAGCGCCTCCTTCGGCTGTCCGTTCAGCACGCCGCCCGCGCTGTTTATCCACATGACGCGCCCCTCGGGGTCAACGGCGCAGATTACCTCGCGGGCGCTCTCAAGGACGTTCTCCAGTAGCGACTGGCGCTCGCGCGCGACGGCCTCGACCTGCCGGAGCTCCGTGAGGTCGCGAACGGTGCAGACGATGCCTACCTGGAGTGAGCCCTCGAACATGGGCTCGGCCGTCACCAGCAGCGGGCGGCCGAGCGCCTCCGGGGTGTACTCGGTCGTGACGCCGCGCCCCTCGGCCGTGGCGCGCTCGATGATGCAGCCGGCCCCGCTGCCCGTGCGGAGTATGTCGCAGCAGCGGCGGCCCAGAAGCTCGTGCGGCTCGGCCGACTCCATGCCGGCGCCCGCGCGGTTGACGCGGGCGAGGCGGCGGTCGTTGCCGAAGATGAAAATGCCGTCCGACATCGCGTCGAAGGTGACTTCCCATGTGCGCTTGGCGCGCTCGACCATCTCAAACAGCTCGGCCTGCGCTATGCCCGTCGCGAGCTGCGCGGCGACCGACTCGACGAGCGCGACCTCGTCCTTCGTCCAGTGACGCACCCGGTCGGTCTGGTGTATGCAGAGCGCGCCGCGGAAGCGCCCCTGCACGACGAGCGGGCAGATTATCTTCGACGGCGCGCCGTTGCGCAGGGCGAGGTCGCGCACCTGCGCGTTGACCTCCGGCGAGCCCGCGGCGTAAGCGGCCGCGTCGTCCACGACGAGCGTGCGCTGCGTGCTCATCAGCAGCCGCCCCAGCGGCTCGGCGTAGGAGATGGTGAGCGCCTTCATGCTCGGGCAGCCCTCGGCCAGGTACTCGTACATAACGGGCGAGCCGCCGGGCCGCTCGGGGTCGTAGGGGCGCAGGTAAACGCGCGAGGCGCCGAGCGCCTGTCCCAGCTCGTGCGTGGCGGCGCGGAGGACTTCCGGAAGGTTGAGCGAGGCGCGTATGCGGTGGCCGAGGCGGTTGACCATCCCCTCGCGCGCCGAAGTCGCCTCGGCGCGCTGGTAGAGCTGCGCCTGCCTGATGGCTATGCCGGTCTGGTCGGCGACGGCCCGCGCGAGCGCTATGTCCGAGGCCCGCCAGCGCCTCTTCTCGCCGACGGTCGAGAGCGCGAAGGCGCCCGTCACCTCGTCGCCCACGCGTATGGCGGCGTACATGATCGAGCGCGTCCCCAGCGGCTTCAGTATGTGCTCATAGACTTCGCGGATGGCGGGGTCGTTCTCGACGTCCTCGAAGGCGAGCACGCCGCGGTCGCGTATGGCCTCGATAAGGCCGGCGACGAGAGGGATGCGGTACTCGCGCCCGGCGGGCGACACCCCCGGCGCCGTGTACTCGGCGCGATTGCGGGCGACGCCCTCCTCCTTGTCGAGCATGAAGAGCACGCAGCGGTCAACGCCGAGGTGGTGGCCCAGCTCGTCAACGCCCGCGCGGAAGACCTCCAGCGGGTCGAGCGACTGGCGGACGGCGCGCGTGATGCGGTTAATCAGGGCCTCGCGGCCCGCCTGCTCTTCGAGGCGCTCGGCGTCCTGCTGGCGGGCGATTAGCTGCGCGGTCTGGCGCGCGAAGGCGACCGCGGGCAGCACGCTGCGGCGGTCGGGCGCGCGGCCCGAGCGCGGGTCATCGAGGGCGATCATGCCGATGAACTCGCCGTCGTGCGTGACGAGCGGGACGAACAACTCGTCGCCTTCGTGCCACGGCTCGTCGCCGTAGCGCGGCCGCGAGTGCGGCAGGTTCGACTTGAAGCGGTTCGCGGAAAATTCTTCGAGCAGGTGGTAGTGGCTCGGCGGGTAGTAGGCCGCGAAGCCGAGCGCGCCCACGTCAATCCGGACGCCGCGCTCGACCAGGCGCGCAGCCTCTTCGCGCGGGCAGGGCTCCTGCGCGGAGCGCTCGACGTGCTCGCGCGGGATGTTCGACGAGTGCGAGAGCACACGGCGGCGGTGGGGCGGCTCCTTGTCGAAGAGGACGACGAGGCAGGAGCGGTAGTCCGTGAGCGCCGTGATGGTGTCGGCGAGGCCGGCGAAGAGCTGCTTGAGCTCGCGGCCGGCCCGCGGGGCTGCGGCCAGGGCGGTTAACGCCTCGAGCTGGCGCACCGAAGCGCTCAAGGGCTCTTCGGGCTCCGCGCGCTCGGCGGAGTGAATCTCGAACAGCGGCATAGCGTTGTTCTACTGACCAGCTAAACTTTATTGGCTGCGGGCGCCCGGGAAAGATTTTCGGGAGGAGGGGCTGTCAGGGTTCCTCTCGCGAAGGCTTGGGCGCTCTGAAAACGATTTCTCGACTCGGGCGGCGGCGCTAGGTTGAGGCGGCGCTGCGCGCTAATTCCCTTCGGAAGTATAACAAAGCGCCGAAAGGGCTGTCACCACAAAATCAGGGCTGCGGGCGGCCGCCCTGGCTTATTTCGTCGCGCCGCCGCGGGCGAAGTAGCCCTGCCGGTGGGTGAGCCTGATGTTCTGCCCCCGCAGCTGCGGGTTGACAATCTCCAGCTGGATTTTGCGGAAGCTCCCGTCCTTAGCCTTGTTCGAAGGCGAGTAGGCCAGAAGGTACTGCGAGCGCAGCTCGTCCTGAATCTGGCCGAAGGCGGAGCGGAGGTCTTCCTCGCTACGCGGGAAGAAGGCGCGACCGCCCGTCCGTTCGGTGAGCTTGTTGAGCGAGCCCTCGTCCACGCCGTCGAAGCTGAAGCTGTCGCCGATGCCTATGGCGTAGATGATGGCGTCGGCCTTGAGCGCCCCGTCAACCGCCTCCTGAAGCTTCATGCGGCTGCTCGTGTCAACGCCGTCAGTGAGGAGGATTATGGCGCGGCGCGTCTTGTCGGAAGTCTCCGAGAGCACCTCGCGCGAGGTGACCCAGAGCGCGTCCCATATGGCCGTGGAGCCGGCGCGCGACTGGTTCTCGCCGGAGATTGGCGGAGTCCCCTTGCCGCCGACGCCGCCCGGCGTGGTGACGACGAGGCCGCCGCCGACGTAGCCGGAGGGCGGCACGAACTCGACGCGCTCGATGGCGCGGCGTATGCGCGCGACGCTCCCCGTTAGGCCCTGCTCGAGCGTCGTCTCGCCGGTGAAGGAGACGACAGCCACCTCGTCCTTGCTCGGGCGTATGACGGCGTCAACGAAGCGCTGGGCCGCCGACTTCTCCTCGGGCAGCGTGCGCTCCTGCGAGCTGCTGGTGTCTATGAGTATGGCGAGCGAGAGCGGCCGGTCGGTCTCGCGCTGGAAAGTGAATATCTGCTGCTCGACGCCGTCCTCTAAAATGCGCACGTCGTCGCGCTTGAGGAAGGTGACGAAGCGGCGGCCGCGGTCTATCGCCGTGAAGAGGATGTTGGTGAGGTCGGTCTCGACGCGCTCGACCGCGTCCTCGTCGAGCGTCTCGTCGTCCGCGGGGGGGCGCGGCGTGGGCGTCTGCTGCGGCGAAGCGTCGCCCGCGCGGCGCGGGCGGTCGTTCGTCTGCTCCTGCTGCTGCGCGCTCGCGGTGGCGAAGAGCGCCGCGCCGAAGACGACGAGGGCCGCGAGCAACGCGAGCGCGCCAGAGGTGGTCCTGCCGTTTAGCATCTACTTCCTTTTCGTCAAACCCTACTGCCCCACCAAGTCCTTCGTGGCGCGGTAGCCGCGCTTGGCGCGCACCTTCCAGCCGTCTTGCTTGTTGGCGAGCCTGACCTCGATCGTGCGGCGGCTGCCGTCGTACTTGTCGTTCGTCGGGCGGTAGGAGATCAGGTACTGCGTGCGCAGCTCCTCGCCTATGCGCTTAAAGGAGCGTTCGAGCGCGAGCATGTCGCCGCTGAAGAACGCGCGCCCGCCCGTCTCCTCCGCCAGCTTCTGCAAGTCCTTGTCCTCCGAGTCCTTCACGAGGCCGGCCTCGACGCCGGGGACGGTGCTCCCGACGAAGCCGCCCTTCGTGGAGATTGCGAAGATGACGGTGTCGGTCTGCTGCGCTATCTCGATGGCCTCGCGGAGCGTGGCGCGGCTGTAAGTGTCGTCGCCGTCGGTGATGATGACGAGGGCGCGGCGGCCGCCGCCGACCGAGCGCATCTTCTCGTCGCAGAACTGCCAGACGGCGTCGTAGAGCGAGGTGCGGTTGCCCGGCTTCTTGACGGCGTTTATGGAGTCGGCGAGGAGGTCGCGGTTTTTGGTGAAGTCCTGCCGGAGGTTCACGTCGTCGTCGAAGGTGACGAAGGCGGCGTAGTCCTTGCGCGAGCGCGTCACGGTGTCAATGAAGTTGATGGCCGCCTCCTTCTCGAACTTGAGCTTGCCTGCCGTCGAGTAGGACGTGTCCATCAGCACGCCGATATAGACGGCGAGCTTCTCGGTCTCCTTCGCCTCGCGGAACGAGACTATCTGCATCGGCACCTTATCCTCGAAGACGAGGAAGTCCGACTGACTGAGGCCCGTCACGGCCGCGTTCTTCTTGTCGAGCACGGAGACGGGGACGCGCACTTCGCGGATATAGACGGGCCTGTCGTCCGCCTGCGCCTCGTCCTGGCGCGGGGGCGCGGGCTGTTGCTGCTGCCGCCGCGCGGCGCTTGGCCCTACCGGGGCGAGCAGCCCTAGGGCGACGGCGGCGAATGTTATCCAGAGCCTGACGAGTTTCATACTTTGTGTTTCGGCGGAGCGAAGAAAGCCGGGGACGCTTCCGCGCCCACGTTTCGATGCCGTCGGCGCGAGAGGTCGTTGCTTAGCTTTAGACGACAGTATAGCGGCCGGCGATTTTTACCACAAAGGCACGCAGGCGCGAAAATAAAGCCCCGCGCAACGCCTTTCGCGACTTCGGGCCTTCGCGGCGGAAATCCAATCCTACGGCCTTTTGTTGACGCGTGAGGCGATGACTTTGGCGGCGGTGGCGCCCGCGCCGCACGCGCCGGCGATGGTCGGGGCGAGCGGGCTCGACACGTCGCCGACGGCGAAGACCATCTCGGCGCTCGTCTCGTGCTCGCCGGTCGTGACGGCGTAGCCGCGCCCGTCCGTGTGAATCTGCCCGCGGAAAAGCTCTGTGTTGGGCTCGACGCCGATTCTTATAAGCACGCCGCGCACCGCCATGCGGAAGGGCTTGATGGCCCCGGCGCGCAGGATTTCGATTGACTCGACGCGGTCGCGCCCCATGATTCTCTGTAGCGTTGACTCGGTGAAGACGTTTATGCGGTGCTCGCCTCGCACGCGCTCGGCGAGATGGGGCCGGGCGCTAAGTTTCGCGCCGCGGTGGACGAGCGTGACCGTCGGGCAGACTTCGGCGAGCAGGAGCGCGTTCTCGGCCGCGGCGTCGCCGCCCCCGACGACGCAAACGTCCTCGCCGGCCACCGCGTCGCGGTCGCGCGCGCCGGATTCGAGGACGCCGCGCCCCGCGAACTCCTCCTCGCCGGGGACGCCCAAGCGCCTGCGCCGGACGCCCGTCGCGATGATGAGCGCGATTGATTGGAGGCGCTCGCCGCTGCGCAGGCTCACGCGCCTGGCGCGCAGGTCAACGCTCTCGATATCGACCCCAGTCCAGAGGTCAAACTCGCGCCCCTCGACCTGCGCGGCGAAGCGGTCGCGCAGCTCCCGCCCGTTCCCGGCCTCCGCGCCGAGGTAGTTCTCTATGCGGTTATAGACGCGCAGGAGCTGGCCGCCGACTTCGGCCTCCTGCTCTAACAAAAGAGCGTCGAGCCCGAGGTCGTCGCACCAGAGCGCGGCGGAGAGCCCGGCCGGGCCGGCGCCAATGATGATAACGTCGTGCATTACGGTCGGCCGGCGCGGGCGGGCTTGCGCGCGATAAGCTCAGCGGAGCGGCGCGTGTGCCGGCCCGCGTCCTCGTCTATGCCTTGAGTCTCGGAGTAGTGGAGAATCTCCCAGCCGCCGAACTCTTCGCGAAGCTCGCCGGGCCTGAGCAGGAAATCGGGATTGCCAGGGCGCGCTTCGGGATTCCCGTCGTCGAGGTGTATGGCCGCGACGAAGAGGCCGCCGGGCCGGACGCCCGCGCGTGCCGCGGGCAGAAGGTCGCGCTGGAGGTAGTAGAAGTCGCAGACGAGGTCGAAGCCTTCGGGCTCGATTGCGAACTCGCCGCGCTCGAGGTCTGCGACGACGGCTACGAGCCGGAGGCCGCGCTTCGCTGCCCGCGCCCGCGTGAGCCCGACGCCCACGAAGGAGGCGTCCACGGCCGTCACGTCGAAGCCGTGCGAGGCGAGGAAGAGCGCGTGGCGGCCGGCCCCGCAGGCTATGTCGAGAGCGCGCGGCGACTCCTCGCCCCGCGCGCCTCCGCCCTCGAACAGTTCCACGGCGCGGGCGAGCAGCCGGCTCGGCTCCTCGCTAGTGTGCTCGCCGCGGCTGTATCGCTCGTCCCAGTCGGCCGCCACGTCAAAAGCCCCCGCGCTTCAGGCGACGGCGCGAAGCTCGCGCAGCGCCGAGCGCAGCTCCGCGGCGACAGCGTCGGGCTCAAGGCGCGAGGCGCGCAAAGAGCCGTCCGCGCCGGCGAACTTCACGGCCGAGGCAAGCTCGCTAGCGTCGAGGCGCCAGCGGGCGCCGTCGCCGTCGCCCTCCATCTCGTTCAGGCGCGCGACCAGAGCGCTGAAGTCGCGGCGCGCGACCGCCGGCCTGTCAACCGTCACGGCCCAGGAGTAGTAGGGGTAGTCAACGCGGTAGCTCCAGCCGCCTTCGGCGGGCGTGGCGATGAGGAAGACTTCGCCGCGGGCGTGGTGCGCGATTGCGGTGAAGGGCGGGACGTGGCGCGTGGGCCGGAAGCCCTCGGGGCCGAAAAGCTCGGGCGCGAGCGTGACGACCGAGAGGCGCGCCTCCGCGTCCTCCTCGACGCGCGAGGCGCCGCGCGCGAAGCTATCGAGCGCCGCTTCGACCAGCGCCCAGCCTTCGCGCCAAAGCTCCTCGTATTCGCCCGTGCGCTCAATCACACGCTCGACCTCGGGGAGCACGAGGTCGTAGGCGCGCTTTTCGTCCACGGGGGCGCCGCCGTTCAGCCGCCGCGCGAGCGGCGAGGCCAGGCCCGCGCCCGGCGCCGGGGCGTCCGCGCCCTGTATGACGATGCTCGCGCGCACGGCGTCGGCGCCCGTGAACTCGGAGAAGTCGCCGGCCTCGGCGGCGGCGATGAGCCTCTCGCGGAGCGGCAGGGCGCGCGCGCCCGCGAGCACCGTCCAGACGGAGAGCACCCCGTCGGTGTCGAAGTGGTTGTTGGTGACGACCTCGACGCCGCGCGTAAGCCGGTCGCGCAGCGGCGAGGCGACGAAGTTCAGCGCGATGCCGGTCGAGGTGTCTGCGCGCAACTCCTCCGGTGTCTCGTTGCCGCTCCAGTGCGAGAGGTGGACGGCGTTGTCAACCGTCCCGTCAACCGACAGCTTCGGCACATTCAAAAGGCCGTCGTGGTAATACTCGAAACGCATTGGGGAACTCCTTTCAGAATCCGCGCGGTCACTCGTTGATGCCTTTTAACTTGATGTGCGGGTCGAGGCGCGTGACGACGAGGCCCTCGCGGGCGTCGAAACGGCACGCGAGGGCCGTCTTGTCCTGCTCGCAGCCATCGCCCGGCTCGCGATACCAGATGCGGCAGTTGGCGCAGTCGCCGTTCCAGCAGAAGTCGCCGTAGGAGATCGTGTCAATCGAGAGGTACTGGAAGCAGCGCAGCAGGCGGTTCTTCTCAGGCACCTCGACCCTGCGGCCGAGAACCTCGATGCCAATCAGTCGCTCGTAAGGGTCTAGAAGGTCGCTCTCGAACACGGCGGCCGGCGCCTCTTTCGTCTGTGTAGTGCGGGCGGATCGCGTGTGACGGCCGAGAGTATAGCGGAGGGGCGGGCGCGCGGGCCAGCCGGGGCAGGCTTCTCAACGGCGGCAGGCGTGCGCTACACTAGCGCGCAAAAGAAGTGGGAGGGAAACAGGTGTGGGGCTCGTAATATACATCAAGCCGGGCTGCCCTTACTGCCAGCAGGCCCGCGACCACTACAAGGCGGCGGGCGTAGAGTGGACTGAGCACGACGCGCAGAACGACCGCGCGCGCCGCGCCGAGATGTTCGCCTACTCGGGCGGCGACCCGACCGTGCCTTGCATCGTAGAGGACGGCCGCTACGTGCAGTCCGGCTGGGGCGACCCGCCGCGCGGTTGAACGGTTCACGACTAGGCCGGCCGTGAGCCGGCGAGAGAATTCCGGATTTTTGATTTGCGATTTCTGACTTAAGCTGTCGGCCGCCGGCGGCTTCCGGTCGCGAATCAAAAACTAAAATCGCAAATCAAAATTTGTGGTTGGCAGGACGCTCCTCAACTACCGCATCACGGAGAAGCTCGGCGCGGGCGGGCAGGGCACGGTCTATAAAGCGACGGACGAGCGCCTCGGCCGCACCGTCGTCATCAAGGTCTTGTCGCCTGAGCTGACGGCGCGCGAAGTCAACCTCAAGCGCTTCGAGCGCGAGGCGCAGCTCGCCTCCTCCTTAGACCACCCGAACATCTGCACCATCTACGGCCTGCACGAGGCCGACGGCCTCCACTTCATCGCCATGCAGTACATCGACGGGCGCAACGTCCGCGAACTCGTCGCCGGCCACCCGCTCGCTGTCAACAGCGCGCTCTCGATCGCGTACCAGGTGGCCGACGCCCTGACGGCCGCGCACTCGAAGGGCGTCATCCACCGCGACATCAAGGCCGGGAACGTGATGGTGACGGACGCGGGGCTCGCGAAGGTTCTGGACTTCGGCCTCGCCAAGCTGCTCGACGAGAACCAGCAGGACAAGAAGAAGGGCTCGGACATCCACCTGACCGAGTTGGGCGTCCCCTACGGGACGGCGACCTACGCCGCGCCCGAACAGGCGACGGGCCAGAGGGTTGACCACCGCGCGGACATCTTCTCGACGGGCGTGCTGCTCTACGAGATGCTCGCCGGGACGTGGCCCTTCCGCGGGCAGACGAGCATCGAGGTGCGCTACGCCGTCCTGCACGACACGCCGCGCCCCATCAACGAGGCGCGCAACGAAGAGACCTCGCCGCGCCTGCAAGAGATCGTCGACCGCGCGCTCGCCAAGAACCCGGACGAGCGTTACCAGAGGATGTCCGAAATGCGCGACGAGCTGCGCGCCGCGATGCGCGAGGCCGCGGGGCTCTCCGCAGACCCCGGCATAGACACGAGCGGCATCCCCGGCGAGCTGGTGCCGGTCGCGCCGCGCCGCCGCGGCCAGGGCGGCGGCGGGGTCGGCCGCACCTTCCGCCGCTGGTGGCGCAGCCTGACGGGCGGCGAGGCCCAGCCCACCTCGCTCCCGCCCGCGTCGCGCACGTCCCCGCCCGGCTCCGGCGCGCACGCGCCCCCCTCGCCCCACGTCAGCCAGTTCGCCCCCGAGAAGTCCAT
>DASPKR010000673.1:0-2385 GCA_035627975.1 Pyrinomonadaceae bacterium
GTCCCCGCTGGCGCCTTCGTCACGGAGCTCTCCGCGGCCGCCTCGGGCGAGCACGCGGGATTGGTGCGCGAGCACCTCTCGCGGCTAGCCGGCCGAGACGGCAACGCCTTCGAGTCGTTCAACACGGCCTTCGCCGCCGCCGGCGCGCTGCTCTACCTGCCCGAAGGCGTGAGCGTCGAGTCGCCGGTTCAACTGCTCTTCATCACTTCGCAGCCGGATGAAGCCACGGCGACTTTCCCCCGCGTGCTCGTCGTCGCGGGCCGCGAGAGCCGGCTCGACTTAATCGAGTCTTATGCGGCCTCGGGCGAAGGGACGTATTTCACCGATGCCGTTGTCGAGGTCTCCGTGGGCGAGGGCGCTCGCGTCACGCACTACAAGGTTCAGGACGAGGGGCTGGGCGGCTTCCACGTCGCCTCGACGCGGGCGGAGGTCGGCCGCTCGGCCGCCTACGAGTTGATGACGGTCACGCTGGGCGCGCGTCTCTCAAGGCACGACGTTGAGGTGAGGTTCACCGACGAGGGCGGCGAGTGCCGCGTGGACGGGCTCTACCTCGTCGGCGACGGGCAGCACGCCGACACGCACTCGCTCATAGACCACCGCGTGCCGCGCTGCACGAGCGGGCAGAACTACAAGGGCATCCTCGACGGCCGCTCGCGCGCCGTCTTCAACGGCCGCGTTTTCGTCCACGAGGGCGCGCAGCAGACCGACGCGCAGCAGAGCAACAAGAACCTCCTGCTCTCGCCGGAGGCGCGCGTTGACACCAAGCCGCAGCTCGAGATTTTCGCCGACGACGTGAAGTGCGCGCACGGCGCCACCGTGGGCCAGCTCGAAGAGGATGAGCTTTTCTATCTGCTCAGCCGCGGCCTGCACCCCGACCTGGCGCGCAACCTCCTGACCTACGGCTTCGCCGAGGAGATCGTAGAAAAGATCAAGTACGACTCGATACGCGCCCGCCTCGACGAGGCGATTTTGAACCGGCTGCACGCGCGGCTGGAAGTCTGAGAGTTGAGAGAGATGATCGCAACGGAAGAGAAGAAGGAGACTGCCGCCGCGGCCTGGGACGTCGGGCGCGTGCGCGAAGACTTCCCCGTGCTCGGGCAGACCGTCAACGGCAAGCCGCTCGTCTATCTGGACAACGCGGCGTCGGCGCAGGTGCCGCGCATCGTCATTGAGCGTGGGGCGAAGTACCTGCGCGAGGAGCACTCGAACATACACCGCGGCGTCCACTACCTGAGCCAGCGCGCCACCTCGGCCTACGAGGGCGCGCGCGAGAAGGTGCGCCGCTTCATCAACGCCCGCGAGGCGCGAGAGTGCATCTTCGTGCGCGGCGTCACCGAGGGCGTCAACCTCGTCATGCACGGCTACGGGCGCAAGTTCGTCGGCGAGGGCGACGAGATAATCGTCTCCGAGATGGAGCACCACTCGAACCTCGTGCCGTGGCAGATGCTCTGCGAGGAGAAGGGCGCGCGCCTGCGCGTCATCCCTATGAACGACGCGGGCGAGCTGCTCTTAGACGAGTACGACGCGCTCCTCAGTGACCGCACACGGCTGGTCTGCGTCGGCCACGTCTCGAACGCTCTCGGCACCATCAACCCCATCAAGGAGATCACGGCGCGCGCGCACAGGGCGGGCGCGCCCGTGCTCGTTGACGGCGCGCAGGGTGCGCCGCACCTCCGGGTGGACGTGCAGGACTTGGGCTGCGACTTCTACGCCGTCTCCGGCCACAAGATGTTCGCGCCGACGGGCAGCGGCGTGCTCTACGGCAGGGCCGAGTGGCTTGAGAAGATGAACCCATTCCTCGGCGGCGGCTCGATGATCCGCACCGTCACGTTCGAGCGCAGCACCTACGCGGCTATCCCCGACAAGTTCGAGGCCGGCACTCCCGCCATAGCCTCGGCCATCGGCCTCGGCGCGGCGATTGATTACCTCGACGGCCTCGACCGCGAAGCCGCGCACGCGCACGAGCAGGGCTTGCTCGCTTACGCGACCGAGCGGCTCTCCTCCATCGAGGGCGTCCGCGTCATCGGCACCGCGCGCGAGAAGGCGAGCGTCCTCGCCTTCGTCATAGACGAAATCCACCCGCACGACGTCGGCACCATCCTCGACCGCGAGGGCATAGCCATACGCGCCGGCCACCACTGCGCGCAGCCCGTCATGCAGCACTTCAAAGTGCCGGCGACGGCGCGCGCCTCCTTCGCCTTCTACAACACCCGCGAGGAGGTTGACAGCCTCGCCGCGGCCGTCCGCAAGGTCATAGAGGTCTTTTCATAGCGGTCGGTGGTCAGCGGTCAGCTTTCAGCAGAAACGGGAAGCTGCCGGCTGAATTCTGATTGCTGATTGCTTTCTTATGTCGGAACTGAGTGAGCTTTACCAGCAGGTCATACT
>DASPKR010000674.1:0-4708 GCA_035627975.1 Pyrinomonadaceae bacterium
GAGCCTGTCCTGGAGCGGCGGCGGTATCGTGTGCAGAACGTTCGCCGTCGCGATGAAGAAGACTTTGGAGAGGTCGTACTCGACATCCAGGTAGTGATCCTGGAACGTGTTGTTCTGCTCGGGGTCGAGTACTTCGAGCAGGGCGGCCGACGGGTCGCCGCGGAAGTCAGCGCCGAGCTTGTCAACCTCGTCGAGCAGGATGAGGGGGTTGACGGTGCCGGCCTTCTTCATCATCTGGATTATCTGGCCGGGTAGCGCGCCGATGTAGGTGCGGCGGTGGCCGCGAACCTCGGCCTCGTCGCGCACGCCCCCCAAAGAGAGGCGCACGAACTTGCGGCCCGTGGCGCGCGCGATTGACTTGCCCAGGCTAGTCTTGCCGACGCCCGGCGGGCCGACGAAGCAGAGTATCGAGCCCTTCGGGCTCTTCACCAGCTGCCGGACGGCCAGATGCTCCAGTATGCGGTCTTTTATCTTTTCGAGCCCGTAGTGATCATCGTTCAAGACCTCCTCGGCCTTCGTGATGTCGCGAATCTCCTTCGACTTCTGCTTCCACGGCACGCTGAGCAGCCAGTCAATGTACGTGCGCGAGACCGTGCCTTCGGCCGACATCGGCGGCATGGCTTCGAGGCGGTGAAGCTCCTGCATGGCCTTCTCCTTCGCCTCCTCGCTCATGCCGGCCTCTTCGATGCGCTTGCGAAGGTCTTCTATCTCGGCCTTCTCGTCCTTGCGGCCCAGCTCCTTGTGTATGGCCTTTATCTGCTCGTTGAGGTAGTACTCCTTCTGCGCCTTCTCCATCTGCCGCTTGACGCGCGCCTGAATTGTGCGGTCAAGCTGCCTCTTCTCGACCTCGACTTCGAGCAGCTCGGCCAGGCGCTGCAAACGCCCGAACGTGGAGAAGATTTCGAGCAGGCCCTGCTTGTCCTCGACCGAGATTTTGAGCTGCGAGGCGAGCGCGTCCGCTAGGTGCGACGGGTCTGTGTTGCGCAGGGCGGTCTGCAAGGCGTCGGTCTGCATCTCGGGGGCGAGGCGTATGTGCTGCTCGACGAGCTGGCCTATGCGCTGAATGAGTGCGTCTATGCGCGGGCCGGACTCGGGCGCGGAGGGCGCGCGGCGCACGACGGCCGTGAAGGCCCCGCGGTCGTTCTCGACCCGTATGGTCGTGGCGCGCTCGCGCCCCTCGACGACCACCTTCGTCTGCCCGTTCTCCTGCCGCTGCGCCTGTAGAACGCGCGCGATGGTGCCGACGCCGTAAATCTGGTTCGGGAGCGGCTCGTCAATCGAGGCGTCGTGCTGCGTTGCGAGGAAGATGGTTCGGTCGGTGGCGAGAGCGTCCTCTAGCGCGCGAACGGAGCCGGGCCGCCCTATCTTGAAGGCGACCTTAGTGAAAGGGAATATGACGACGTCGCGTATCGGCACCATCGGCAGACGCGCGATGTCGGCGGGCGTGTGGTCGGAGTATTCTTCCATAGTCGAAAATTGCCGAAGCCTATGACTGCTAATGGCGCGAAGGGCGAGACTGTCCAATCCCGTCTCGCCCCGCCCTCAAGGTGAACAGAATTTTAACCCATTTCGCGCGCGCGCGCCACAGCACGGCTAAAAAGCCGCCGCCACGCGGTGCCGCCCCGCTCAGCCGGGCAGCCCGACCGCGCCCCTCTCCTCCTCCTGATTGTTCTCGTGCGCCGCCCCGGAATTATGAAGGCTCATTGGCAGGAGCCGTTTGTTACGCTCAGAGAACGGCCCACCGTCTTTGCGCCGAGCGTCGCCTTTATGGAGCCGGATTGCGTGGATGAGACCTGAGAAGTCGTCACGGTGAACGGCGCGCTCTGCGTCGCGCCCGCCGGCACCGTGACGCTCGGGGGCGGCGCCGCGCCCGCGTTCGTGCTCGACAGAGAGACCGTCGCACCGCCCGCCGGCGCGGGCCCTGTCAGGTAAACGACGCCCGTCGGGTATGGCTGGCACCCGCCCACTACGGTCGAGGCCGAGAGCAGCAGCTTCGACAAGGTGACGACCGTAGTCGCCTGCTTCGCCGTGTTGTTCGCCGCGTTCGGGTCGCTCTCTATGGCTGAGACCGACGCCGTGTTGGTGAACGCGCCTGCCTGCGTGGCCGTGACGGTTATCTGCACGGTGGCCGTCGCCCCCGAGCCCAGAGTGCCAAGGGCAGCCGTCACCGTCCCGGAAGAGCCTGCGGGCGGCGACGAAGTGATGCCGCCCTGCGAGGCCGAGGCCGAGACGAAGGTCATCGCGGCCGGCAGCGTGTCCGTCAGCGTCACACCGCCCGCCGCGGCGGGGCCGGCGTTCGTCACCGTCAGCGTGTAGGAGAACTGCTCGCCGAGGACTACGGGGTCTTTCGAGTCCGTCATCTTCAACGAAAGGTCTGCGTACTTGACGACCGCGGTCACGACCGTAGAGCTGTTGTCGGAAGTGTCGGGGTCGGGTTCCGCGGCCGACACCGTGGCCGTGTTCGTGAGCGTGCCTTCGGCGCGCGGCTTTATCTTGATAATCACGCTGGCGGTCGCGCCGCCGGCCAGCGTGCCGAGTTGACAGGTGACTGTGCCGGAGGAGAAGAGGCAGGCGCCCTGCGACGCCTCGGCCGAGACGAAGCTCGGGCCTGCGGGCAGCGTGTCTGTGACGACGACTTGAGTGGCCGCGTCGGGGCCTTCGTTCGAGACCGTGATGGAGTAGTTGAAAATCTGGTTGACGGCCGCTGGGTTCTTCGACGCCGCCTTGGTGATTGACAGGTCGGCCGCCGCCGCCCCGTCGAGGTAGCGCGCCAGCGCGAAGTCATCCCTCGTGCCGGTTTGCCGAACTAATCCGGCTGTGACCATCCTGCCGTCGGGCTGGATGGCTAGGTGTCGCGCGGCAAAGGCGGGGATGACGCTGCCGTCCCCGTTAAAATCGGTGTCCAGGGTGCCGTCAACGTTGTAGCGCGCCAGAATCTCACTGCCGGACACAACGATCTTCTCGACGCCGTCCAGTTGAATGATGGCGATCCCTACTGCCACGCCAGGGACGCCGAAGTCGGTGGCGACCTTGCCGCCCGCGCCGAACGAAGAGTCGAGCGAGCCGTCCGGGTTGTAACGCACAAGCGCGAACTTAGCGCGACCGCCGTTATAGCTACTCCCGGCCATCACGACCTTGCCGTCTGACTGGAGCGCCAGGTCATACGCATTGTCAGAGGAGTTGGAAAAATCTGTGGTGACTTGGCCGAATGTGCCGAAACCGGGGTCGGGGCTGCCGTCGGGGTTGAAGCGCAGCAAAGCGAAATCAGTCCATCGCTCAGGCATGACGTCATGAACGTCGAATTGCAAGACCTGCCCGCCCGCCACGATCTTCCCGTCGTCCGGCTGGATGGCGACGCAAGTCAGGTACCCGCCGACGCCGAAGGGGAAGCTGTTACTGACTGTGGCCTTACCGTCAAGGTTGAAGGAAGAGTCGAGCGAGCCGTCCGGGTTGTAGCGCGCCAGCGCGAAGTATGAACGGCTGGCGGTATTAAACCCGACTATTTCTCTGGCAGACCCGGCCGCCACGATCTTGCCGTCGTCCGGCTGAATGGCTAAGGCGACCGCGTAGTCCTGGTCACCGAAGAAATCGGTCGTCAGCTTACCGTCACCGTCGAAGGTAGTATCGAGGGTGCCGTCGCTGTTATAGCGCGCCAAGGCGAAGTCATAGCTGAAACAACACTCTGACGAAGGCAAGTCGGCATACCCGGCCACCACGATTTTCCCGTCCGGCTGGATGGCTAAGGCGCGCGCGTAGTCGAAGCTATTAAAAAAATCGGTGGTCACTATCCCGTCGCCGCCGAAGGCGGTGTCGAGCGTGCCGTTGGGGTTGTACCGCGCCAGCGTGAAATCGGTTTGGGTCACGCCGGTGGTGGCAGTCCCCGCAACGATGATCTTGCCGTCCGGCTGCACGGCCACCGCATTCAGCTCATCGTCGCCGTTAGAAATAACCGTGATGACTTTGCCGGCAGTGCCGAAGGAGGGGTCGAGGTCGCCCGAAGCCGCCTGACCCCGCGGAGCGCCGAGCGCCGCCAGCGCTAGCGCCGCGAGCAAGACGATTAAGAAGAGCCTCGACCGTCCGCGGGCTGATCGCCGAGCCACGGCCCGACTACTGATTGACGGCCTGCGCACCGATTTCGACCTGTACATGATGCATCTCCTTTTCTAGGGGGCGTTCGCCCCGAGAAGTGCGAGGTGAGTCAATGTCCACCGGCAGGGCCGCGGGGACGGCAGTGCCGGCCTGGTGGATGAGGCGCAAGCCCTTCTGCGGCGGCCACACCTTATCGGGCGAGGTTGAGGCCGACTTGAGGTTGGCTCATAAATAGACCCCGGGCGAAAAACTCGGCGCGGCCGGCGTCAAAAATGGCTGCCGCCGACCGCCGGCCAGAGCCTCCGGGCCAACGGCGACTCGGTGCGGCGCAGCAGCCTCCGCGTCGCGGGAGAGAGCAGGAGCGCCGCCGTCTGCCGCCGCCAGGAGGCCGGCCCCGGCGTCTCGCCCGCGCGCCTCTCTTCGCCGCCCTCACACCCGAGCGCGTCGTCGCGCGTACATTCGGCAACGTCCAAACCCCCCGCGCTCGCGCAGGTCCTGTTCGAGCGCTTCAAGCACGGCGCGGAGCGTGCCGTCAATCAACCACTGTCGGAACCGGCGGCGGCAGGTCTGGTGCGGCGGGAAGCGTTCGGGCAGCGCGCGCCAGTGCGCGTCGTTGCCG
>DASPKR010000675.1:0-2138 GCA_035627975.1 Pyrinomonadaceae bacterium
GAGGGCGGCGTTGACCGACTCAACAACGCCTTCTCGAACCTCCAGAGCGCGTCGCACAAGCTGGCCGAGTCGCTCTACCAGGGCTCGGGCTCGGCGGGCGGCGGCGAGCAGGCTTCGGCCGCGGGCGCTTCCGGCTCGGCCGGAGGCGGCTCAACGACCTCGGGCGGCGGCGACGACAACGTCATTGACGCCGAGTACGTGGACGTTGATGAGAACAAATAAGCTGTCGGCAATCAGCTTTCAGCGGTCGGCGGGCAGGCGTGTTAAGAATGGTCAACAGACTTCGCGCCTGCTTGCTTTAGCTGATTGCCGATTGCTGATTGCTGATTGTTGCTAAATGGCTAAGGAAGACTACTACCAAGTTCTGGGCGTAAAGCGCGACGCGAAGCCGGAGGAGATTAAGAAGGCTTACCGGCGCCTGGCGCGCAAGTACCACCCGGACGTGAACCCCGGCGACAAGGCGGCCGAGGAGCGCTTCAAGAAGATAACGGAGGCGCACGACGTGCTCTCCGACCCGAAGAAGCGCCCCGTCTATGACCGCTTCGGGCAGTACTCCGAGACGCTCGCCGACGCCGCCGCGCGCGGCGCAGGGGGGCCGGGCGGGGCGGGCGCCGGCCGCGGCGTCCCCTTCGACTTCGCAGGCTTCGACTGGGGAGGCGTCGGCGGCGGCGCGTCTTCGTCCTCCTCTTCCTCCTCTTCGGGCGGCGGCTCCTCCTTCCGCGACATCTTCGCAGACCTCTTCGGCGGCGGCGCGAAGCAGGAGCGCGAGCCCCCGCGCCCGATGCCCCAGAAGGGCGCAGACATCGAGATGCCGCTCGCGCTCTCGTTCGAAGAGGCCGTGCAGGGGCTGACTACAAACATCACGGTCAACCGCTCCGAGCAGTGCTCGCGCTGCAACGGCGCGGGCGACGCCGGTGGCGCTCTGGTCGTCTGCCCGACCTGTCACGGCTCGGGCCAGGTGCAGCGCTCGGGCGGGCGTCTGCGGTTCGCGCAGGAGTGTCCGGACTGCGGCGGGGCGGGCAAGCGCCGCCCGCCGTGCGCGCTGTGCAACGGCAAGGGGACTGTCCCCAAGACCGAGCAGGTGAAGGTTCGAATACCGGCGGGCGTGGACACCGGCTCGCGCGTGCGCATCCCCGGCAAGGGCGAGGGCGGAAGGCTGGGGGCGCCGCCGGGCGACCTCTTCATCATCACGAACGTCGGCAAGCACAAGCACTTCACGCGCAAGGGCGACAACATCTACGTCAAGGTGCCTGTGACGATTGCAGAGGCCGCGCTCGGCGCGAAGATCGAGGTGCCGACCATCGAGGGCAAGGCGCAGTTGAAAATCCCGCCCGGCACGCAGTCGGGCGCGCAGTTCCGCATGCGCGAGCGGGGCATCCCCTCTTTGAGGAACCCGCAGGCGCGCGGCGACCAGTTCGTCGAAGTGCAGATAACTTTGCCGAGAGTCATCTCGGAAGAGACGAAGGAGCTGCTCCGCCGCTACGCGCAGCTCAACCCCGAGAACCCGCGCGTAGCGATGGGGCTCGAATAGAGGCTAGGGGTTTAGAGGCTGTAGGCCGGTTAAGAACTGGCCGCCCGACTAGCCTCTAATCTCTGGCGACCAGTCTCCGACTATGAAACGCAGGAAGGGCGGAACGTACACGATAAGCGCGGTGGCGGCGCAGTACGAGATTCACCCGCAGACCTTGAGGCTCTACGAGCGCGAGGGGCTCCTTAAGCCCTCGCGCTCCGAGGGGAACACGCGCCTCTACACCGACTCCGACCTCGAAAGGCTCGAAGTCATCCTGTCGCTCACGCGCGACCTGGGCGTGAACCTCGCGGGCGTCGAGATAATCCTGAACATGCGCGAGAAGATGGACGCCATGCAGCGCGAGTTCGAGCGCTTCTTCTCCTACCTCCAGACGCACGCCGAGGACTTCGCGCACCTGACCGAGTCGGCCCCGCCGCCGCCCGAGGCCGGCGCGCTCGTCCCCGCTTCGCGGGCGGCAGTGCTGCGTCGCCGCGCGGGCCAGCGCGGCTAAAAACTCGCGCGCGAAAAAAAGAAGAGGCGCACGCGTGAGTTGTGCGCCTCTTCTTTTTTGCCACGACCGCCGAGGGGGACTTTGCGAGAGCTCGCTCGGGCCTCTTCGCGTCGTCGC
>DASPKR010000676.1:0-3378 GCA_035627975.1 Pyrinomonadaceae bacterium
ACGCCACGCGCGCCGCCACGGCGTAAGTCGAGCCGGCGGCCATCGCCGAGCCCTTGTTCGAGCAGGCCGGCTGCCCCGGCCTCGTGTCGAACAGGCGGACGGGGCTAGGCAGCGGGTAGTATTGCAGACCGCCCGCGGAGCCGCCGCCCGGCGTCGGCGTTGCCGCCGGGGTGGGGGTCGTCAAGGGGGTCGGCGTCGGCGTGGCGGAGGCGCCGGAGGTGGCGTTGTAGCGCGCGACGGCGTAATCATACGTGCCCAGGCGGTCGTTCGTCTCGGCGCGGCCGACGGCCACGATCTTCCCGTCAGGCTGAAGCGCCATCCCGTATATCTCGTCGTCGGTGAAGATGCCGAGGAAGTCCGTGCGGACGATGCCGTCTCCGCCGAAGCTCGGGTCGAGGCTCCCGTCCGGGTTGTAGCGCGTGAGCGCGAAGTCCTCCGTCCCGCCGCTGTTGCAACAACTGGCGAAGCCGCCCGCGACCAAACGGCCGTCGGGCTGGAGCAGGAGCGCGTGCGCCCTGTCTTTGGTCACCTCGTTGAACTTGTCGGCGCCGCCCGGCTGTATGGAGATGTTCGTCCAGACCAGGCCGCCCGCGCCGAAGGTCGGGTCGAGCGAGCCGTCCGCGTTGTAGCGGGCCAGCGCGAAGTCCTCCCACTGGCTGGCGGGCTGGGTTTCGTTCCTATCCCAGGCGAAGCCGGCGGCGACTATCTTGCCGTCCGGCTGGGCGCGCACGGCGAAGGCGCGCTCGTCGTCCACGAAGTCGTCCTCGAAGAAACGCGTCGTCACCCACCCGTCGCCGCCGAAGGTCGTGTCCAGGTCGCCGTCCGCCTCGTAACGCAGGAGGGCGAAGTCGTAGTTGTTGGTCGAAGGCGTCTGCGTGTGGCCGGCGATGACGATGCGGCCGTCGGCCTGAAGCGCGACGGCGCGGCCGATGTCGTTCCAGGCGACGAGGTCAGTCATCACCCGGCCGGAGCGCGAGGCCGTGCCGGGGACGGGGGAGCCGAAGGTGGTGTCGAGAGAGCCGTCGGGGTTGTAGCGGGCGGCGGAGAAGTTCGCCCCCGTGCCGTTCTGGGCGCTGCTACCCGCCGCGACGATCTTCCCGTCGGGCTGGAGCGCGACGGCGAAGGCCGTGTCGCCGTTGCCGAAGAGGTCTGTGACTACGATGCCGTCGCCGCCGAAGCTCGGGTCGAGCGAGCCGTCAGGGTTGTAGCGCACCAGCGTGTACTCGGTCGTCGTGATGCCGGCCTGGTCGCTGATGGACTCGCCGACGGCGATGATCTTGCCGTCGGGCTGGAGCGCGAGCGCGTGAGGGATGTCGCCGCCCAAGTTGATGTTGGTGACAACTTTGCCGCCTATCCCGAATGTCGGGTCGAGCGACCCGTCCGGGTTGTAGCGCGCGAGGGCGAAGTCGTAGCCGCGCTCCTGACCGAAGGACGCCTGCGCTGCGAGGACGATTTTGCCGTCCGGCTGGACGACGACGGCGTTCGCCTTGTTGCCGTAGGGCTCCCCGAAATTGTCGTTGACGCGGCCGTCGCCGCCGCCGAAGGTCGCGTCGAGGTCGCCCTCGGCGGACTGCGCGCCGTGCGGCGCGGCGAGCGCTGCGAAGATGACGAGGGCGGCGAGCGCGGCGAGGAGAATGCTCGGGGCGCGGCGCGCCACCCATGTCGTTCCCCGCCCGTCGTCACGCGAGAGCCCAACGCCAGAAGTCTTGCGGGCAGACATGCCTTCCCCTCCCCTTGCTCGCGCGCCCGCGCTGGAAGACGCGTCAAATGTGCTCGTGTTTTTTTTCCAGGGAGATTCGCCGCAAGGGGGCGCGGCGCCGTCTTAATTTCGCCGCCCGGTGCGGGATGAGGGGGCGCGGGGCTTGGGGGGCCTTGCGTGGCAAGTTCCCGACCTTAAACGTATGTCAGCGGCGTGTGAAAGATTAAACAAAAACAGAGGCGAGCGTCAACTATTATTCGGCGTCGCGGGGGCGCCCCGGCCCTCACAGCTCGTACTTCTGCATGCGGCGGTAGAGGGCGCTGCGGCTGAGGCCGAGCGCCTCGGCCGCGTGGCTGACGTTGCCGCCGAAGCGCTTGAGCGCCTTCTGTATCAGCAGGCGCTCGACCTCTTCGAGGCTCATCTCGTCGAGGCGGCGCTCGCCCGTCTCGCGCGAGGGCTGGAGGCCGAGGTCTGCGGCTCTGACTTCGTCCGAGCGCGCCATGAGCACGGAGCGCTGCACGACGTGGTCTAGCTCGCGGACGTTGCCCGGCCACTGGTACGAGCGAAGGAGCCCCGCGGCCTCCGAGTCGAAGCCGCGCAGGCTCTTGCGGTATCGCTGCGAGTAGAACCGAAGGAAGTAGTGGGCTAACGCCGGCACGTCCTCTGCGCGCTCGCGCAGGGGGGGGAGGTGTATCTCGACGGTGTTGATGCGGAAGAGGAGGTCGCGGCGGAAGCGGCCGGCCTCGACCTCTTCCTTGAGGTCGGCGTTCGTCGCCGAGAGGACGCGCACGTCGGTGCGGCGCGTCTGCGAAGAGCCGACGCGCTCGAACTCTCCGGTCTCCAGCACGCGCAGAAGTTTCGGCTGGAGGTTGAGGGGGACGTTGGCTATCTCGTCGAGGAAGAGCGTGCCGCCGTCCGCGAGCTCGAAGCGTCCGACGCGGTCGGTCTTGGCGTCGGTGTAGGCGCCGCGGACGTGGCCGAACAGCTCGCTCTCGAAGGTGCCTTCCGCGAGCGCACCGGCGTTGACGGCCACCATCGGCTTCGACGCGCGGGGCGAGAGCGCGTGCAGCGTGCGCGCTATGACCTCCTTGCCCGTGCCGTTCTCGCCGGTGATGAGGACGTTGGCGTCGGACGGGCCTATGTGGCGCACAAGCTCGAGGACGGGCTGCATGACGGCCGACTCGGCGATGAGGAGCGGGGCGCCAGCGCCGCCCCCGTCGGTGCGCAGCATCTGGTTCTCGGCCTCGAGCCTCGCGCCCTTGCGGACGGCGCGCGCCAACTCGACCTGCGTGCGCAGTATCGAGAGCAGCCGCGCGTTGTCCCACGGCTTCTGCACGAAGTCGCCCGCGCCGCGCCGCATCGCCTCGACCGCCACCTCGACGCTGCCCCACGCGGTCATCACGACGACGGGGAGAGTGGCGTCGAGCTCGCGGACGCGCGCCAGCAGGTCGAAGCCCTCCTGCCCCGAGGTCGTGTCGCGCGTGTAGTTGAGGTCTATGAGGGCCGCGTCGAAGGTCTGGCGAGAGAGAGCTTCGAGCACGTCCGAGGGCGACGCGACGGCCTTTATCTCGTAGCCCTCGGGCTTCAAGAGCAGCCGCAGCGCCTCTACCACGGCTGGCTGGTCGTCGGCGATGAGAACTCTCGGCATAAGTGATCAGCCAAATCAGTGGTAACGCTTA
>DASPKR010000677.1:0-9764 GCA_035627975.1 Pyrinomonadaceae bacterium
ACTATGGCAAATGATTTACAAGGCGCGCCGCCAGACGGCCGCACCCCGCTCGTCCTCGTCGCTGACGACGACGACGACACGCGCACGCTCTTCAGCATCATGCTTGGGATGCGCGGCTGCGCCGTCATTGAGGCCGCCGACGGCGAGGAGGCCGTCCGGCTCGCCGAGAGCGCCGGCCCCGACCTCATCATCATGGACGGGAGCCTGCCGCGCCTCGACGGCTTCGCCGCGGCCCGGCGGATACGAAAGATGCGCAGCGTCCCCATCGTCTTCGTCTCGGGCCACGCTGAGCCGTCGTTCCTCGCGCTGGCACGCGAGGCTGGCTGCGACGAGTACTTAGTGAAGCCGCCGAGCCTCGACCACCTCGGCCGCGTGCTTCAGCAATACCTCGGCGTGGGCGAGCGCGCCTTCGCCGCTTAAGAGTAAGGGGAGGTTCTGAACATGAGAGTAATATCGCCGACTGAGCGGAATTTATTAGGGCTCTTCGAGCTGGACGACGCGGGCACTGTGCTCTACTCGCGCGTGGAGCCGGCCGGTAAAGGCGGCGCCCGGCGCGACCTTTCAGGGCTCAACTTCTACGAGGAGGTGGCGCCCTTCTCGAACGTCGAGGAGTTCCGCAGGCGCGTCACGCTGTTCGCGCGCGGCGGCGGCCCCGTCAACAGATTCAACTTCGACTGCCTGTACGACACCGGCTCGCTCCACGTAAAGGTTCTGCTCGCGCGCGTGAGCGAGCGCGCCGACCGCGACCGCACCAAGTCCGTCATCGTGCACATAAGGGAGTGCTCGCAGCCGCCGACGTGCGAGTCCTGAAATTCGAGGAGGTTGCGATAATGAAAGAGATGCTCACCAACAGGATACTTTCCGACCTGCCCGACGCGGAGTTCGCGCGGCTCATGCCGCTGCTCGAGCCCGTGTCGCTCTCCGCGGGCGGGCGCATCAACGGGGCCGGCGACAAGGCGCGGTTCGTCTATTTCCCCGAGAGCGCAGTCCTCTCCTGTCACGCCGAGATGCAGGACGGCAAGTCCACCGAGATCGCCCTCATCGGCCGCGACGGCGTGACGGGCCTCGCGTCGCTCCTCGGCGGCTCGCGGCCGTCGCCCCACACGCTGGGCGTCACCGTCGCGGGCAGCGCGCTGCGCGTCAGGAAAGATGATTTCGAGCGTGAGCTTCGCGCCGGCGAGGGGCTGCTCCGCGCGCTGCTCTCCTACGTGGGCGACTACGTCACGCAGGTCTCGCAGCGCGCCGCTTGCGCAGTCCTCCACCGCATGGAGCAGCGCCTGGCCGTCTGGCTCCTGCTTCTGACAGACCGTCTGGAATCGGGCGCCGTCGAGCTGACGCAGGAGAGGATAGCCAACCACCTGGGCGTCAGGCGCGCGGGCGTCACCGAGGTAGCCGGCGAGTTGCAGCGCCGCGGCGTCATTAGCTACACGCGCGGGAGCCTGCGCGTCGTCAACCGCGAGGCGCTCGAAGAGGTCGCCTGCGAGTGCTACGCCGCGATGGCCGGCGCGCGCCGGCAGCGGCAGAGCACCTACCATTAAAGCCCGCGCCCGCTACGGGCATCCGTCCGCCCACGCCCCCCGCGCCCCTAATAGCACCGCGCCTCTCCCTCCCGCACCGCGGTGCTATACTTAAACGTAACGAGTTCGCAAGCGACGTTCGGCCGCGCCGCCGTCGGGCGCCGAGGGCGCGCACCGGCCCGCGAGGAGCAGGAAACCGTTCGTGGCCTCCGGCAGAGGGAAACGCGTACTGGTTTACACCGCGTCGCTGTTGACGGCGCCGCTGCCCGTCATGCCTTACGAGAGGGGGGAGCGGGAGTTCGCGCTTGCGGCGGCAGTGTGCGGCGCCGTCCTCGCGCTCGGGAGCTTCTACGTCTTCCGCGGGGAGGCCGGGCTCAAGGCGCGCGGCCTGCTCGGCGCGAAGCTGGTCGCGGCGTCGCTCATCACGCTGCTGTTCGGCCTCTCTATCGTCGCCGCCTCCTTGGCGAGTCTTATTCTGTAATTCTGACCATGACCTGGGTAAAAGCGGCCGACTTCACGCCCCCGGAAAACGAGCCCGTGCTCATCCACGACGACGGGGAAAGCAGGATGGTGGTCGGGCGCTACATCAAAGGCCGGTGATACGTCGAGAACCGGAGCGACGGCCGGCTCCGCGAGGTCGCGGGGGTCACGCACTGGGCCTGGATTCTCGACTCCCAGACTTACGACAGCGCCGACGATTAGCCGAAGCCCGGCGCGCCTTCAATCGCACCGCCCGGACGGCGAGCGGGAGATTTCATCCATGAAGCGGCGTCTCGGCCTCTTGATTTGTCTCGCAGCGCTGGCCGCTGCGCCGGGACAGTCCCGACAGACTAAGCCGGCGGCGGAAAGCCCGCGCCGGAGCTTCCGCGAGATTGCGACGCTGCCCGTCGTCTATAGCGTGCCGGGGATGAGCAGGGTCTCGGTCAAGTCGGATTTAAGGTACACGAGCGCAGGCGGGCCGCACCTCTTGATGGACGTTTACGCCCCGCCGCGACTGCGCAGGGGCGAGCGGCGCCCGGCCGTCTTTTTCATACACGGCAGCGTGCCGCCCGGAAGCCCCGCCAAGGACATGGGCGTCTTCAGGTCTTGGGGGCGGCTTGCGGCCGCCACCGGGATGGTCGGCGTGACGTTCACGCACAGGCTCGGCTACCCGAAGCCGATGTTCGCCGAGGCGGCCGCGGACGTTTCGGCCGCGCTCGGCTACGTCCGCGCCAACGCCGACTCGCTGCACGTTGACAAAGACCGCATCTGCCTCGTCGCATACTCCGGCGGCGGCCCCCTGCTCAGCTCGGCGATGCGCGACAGGCCCGCGCACGTGCGCTGCCTTGTGACCTTCTACGCCTTCCTCGACGTGCGGCAGTCCGGAATGCACAAGGCCCACGAGACGCCCGAAGCGCTCGCCGACTTCTCCCCCATCAATTACCTCGCAACCGACGCCGAGACGATGGCACCCATGTTCATCGCCCGCGCGGGGCTGGACGAGATACCCGGCGTTAACGATTCGATTGACCGCTTCGTCGCCGAGGCCATTCGAAGGAACGCGCCCGTCACAGTCGCCAACCACCCGCGCGGCGCCCACGGCTTCGACGTGCTGACGGACGACGAGAGGTCGCGCGAGATTATCCGCGCCGCGCTCGACTTCATGAGGGCGCATCTGAGAGTCAGAGGGGCGGAGTGAGAGGCTCGGCCGCGCCGAGCCTCTCGCGGAGGCTCTCGGGCGAGACGCCCGCTGCGCGCAGCGCGCGCAGGCTCAGCGCGTCGTGGCGCTTCGAGAGGCGCGCGCCCGACTCGTCGAGCACGAGGTCGCAGTGGTAGTAGGCCGGGCGTGCGAGCCCGAGCGCGCGCTGCAAAAGGAGCTGGCGGGCGGTCGAGCGGAGCAGGTCTGAGCCGCGCACCACCTCCGTCACGCGCATCATCGCGTCGTCCACGACGACCGCCAGTTGGTAGGCGGGGACGTCGTCGCGGCGCCACACGAGGAAGTCGCCGAAGTCCCGGCCCGCCACGAACGCCTGCCCGCCCTGCTTTCCGTCAACGAAGGAAATCGTCTCGCCGTCGGGGACTCGGAATCGCCAGTTGACTCCCGCCGGAGTTTCGGACGAAGGCGGGCGGGCGCCCGCGCGCGGCCGGCACGTGCCGGGATAGAGCTGCTCGTCCGAGCCCGACTCGTGCGGCGCCCGCGCCGCGGCCGCGAGGTCTTTTCGCGAGCAGGCGCACGGGTAAACCCACCCGCCCGCCACGAGCCGTCTCCACGCCGAAAGGTAATGCTCGCGCCTCTCGCCCTGCGAGTACGGCGCGAAGGGGCCGCCCACATCCGGCCCCTCATCCCACTCGACGCCGAGCCAGCGAAGGTCTTCCATCATCGCCTCGGCGAAGTGCGCGCGCGAGCGCTGCGGGTCGAGGTCTTCGTTGCGGAGTATGAGTGCGCCGCCGCGTCGGCGCGCGCGAAGGTAGGCAGTCCAGAAGGTGCGGGCGTGGCCGAGGTGCAGCAGCCCCGTCGGCGAAGGCGCGAGGCGGCCACGGTACGTGCCGTCACCCATGAGCGGAACGGGCCGGGCTCAAGGACAGCCCCCCTTTAAGACCGTTATGCTGCGGCCCACCGTCTTCACCGAGAGCCTCGCCTGTATTACGCCCGCCTGGCTCGCCGCGACAGGCGAGGTCGTGACAGTGAAGGGCGCGCTCGCGGTCGCCCCGGCCGGTATAAGGATGCTCGGGGGTGGGCTCGCTCCGCTTATCGTGCTTGAGAGCGTGACGGTGACGCCGCCGGCCGGCGCAGGCCCCGTAAGGTACAGAGTGCCGGTCGGGTAGGGCTCGCAACCTCCCACGACCGACTGCGAAGAGAGCAGCAGCTTCAACAGCGTGAAGGCCGTCGTCCCGTGCTTCGCGGTGTTGTCGGCGGTGTCGAGGTCGCTCTCGTTGCCGGTGACGGTCGCCGTGTTGGTGAACTTGCCGTGGGTTGTGACCGCGACAGTCACGGTGACGGTCGCCGTGGCGTTCAAGCCCATCGAGCCGAGGTCGGCCGTGACCGTCCCGCCCGAGCCCACGGCCGGGGTGCTGAGCGTGCCGCGCGAGGTCGTGGCCGAGACGAAGGTCATGCCCGCGGGGAGCGCGTCCGTCAGTGTGACGCCCGTGGCGACGGACGGCCCCGCGTTCTTGACGGTCATCGTGTAGGTCGTCGTCTCGCCGACGGCGACGGGGTCAACCGAGTCAGTCTTCTTCACAGACAGGTCTGCGCTATTGACGGCCTGAAGCCCGTTGACCGAGGCCGTGTTGTTGCCGGTCGCGGGATCCCACTGCGGCGACGTGAAGGTGGCCGTGTTGTTAAGAGTGCCTTCCTGCCGCGCCTTGACCGATATGACCACAGTGGCGGAGGAGCCGGGAGTTAGCGTGCCGAGGTCGCACGTCACCGTCCTCGTGGCCGAGGCGAAAGAGCACGAGCCCTGCGACGGCGTCGCACGGTTGAAGGTCACCTGCGAGGGCAACTGATCAACCATCGTCAGGCTCGTGGCGGGGGCCTGCCCGGTGTTCGTCACACCTATACGGTAGCTGAAGTTCAGCCCGACGGGGACGGGGTTTCGCGACGAGGTCATCGTTGCGGCGAACGTCGCCGACAGCACGTCGAAGTCGGCGCTGCCGCTGCTCGCGAGCAGCCCGGCTCCGCCCTCGAAGCTCGCGCCGACGCCGTCCGGGTAACTGCCGGCGCTTATGCCGGCCGCGCTCACGTCGGCGAGCGTGGCGACTCCGTTCGCGTCTGTGTCGGCCGTCCCGACGCTCGCGCCGTTGAGCGTGAAGGCGATGGTCTTGCCTGCGACGCCGCTGGCGCCGTCGGTCAGCGTCGCCGACAGGTTGACGGCGCCGCCGTAGGTGGCCTCGGCCGGTGCGGCCGTCAGGGTCGTGGCGGCCGTGGTCGGCTGGTTGCTGAAGCAGACGGTCACGTCAGAGAGCGTCGGCGAGGCGGACGAAGGGCCGGAGAGCAGCGCCTTGTATTTGAGGTAACGCGAGCCGTCGAACTGCGAGAGCGAGCCGCCGTTCGCGAAGAAGGTTGCGGCCGTGCCGTCGGGGCCGACGTAGTTGAAAGGCCCGTTGGGGCTGTTGCTGGCGGCGGCCTGGAACTTGACGCTCGTGCCGGCGGGCGTCGTCGCGCTCCAGGAGATCGCCCCCCATGTGGGGGTCGTGCCGGCGGCGGGGTTCGCGTCCTTCGCGCCGGAGACGAGGTTGCCGGAGGTCACGTTGCCGTTCTTCTGATAGACCCTGAAGCCGTGGTCGTTGTTCGCGTTGCCGGCGGCCCCGTCCCAAGAGGCGCCGCCGTCCGTCGAAGTGACTCGGCGGCCGCCCGCGTATGGGTTCTGTGTGGTTACGGCGCCGGAGCCGGGGCTGACGGTGGCGTAGTAGCCGGGCGCGGGGCTCCCGGCGGGCAGCGCCGACGACGCGCGCCAGACGAGCGCGTACTGAGTGCCGGCGTTGAGCGTCACCGTGTTCGAGCTTGAGAAGGTCGCCGCGAAGAAGCCTCCGGCCCCGTTGCAGACGCCGGGGATTGTCGCGGTGGCGAGGTCGGCGCCCGTCGGCAGGTCGCCGGAGGCGTTGCGTACCGAGACCGTGACGCTCGGCATCGGCGCAGAATCGCAGTCAAGGCTGAAGAGGTTCAGGTCAATGCGCGTCAAAGGCCCCGAGGCCGGGGCCACGAACGTCTGCCCCAGCCACTTCGTCTCCGAGAAGTCATCGCCCTGATTAGAAAGAACGACGTTGTGGTCGAACGCAGTGGTCGGCGCGAGCAGGATGTCGCCGGGGCTCCAGTTCAGGTCAACGTTCGAGGTGACGCCGTTCTGGAAGTCGGCCTGCGTCGTGTCAACGAGGCACGCGCTCGCCTGCGAGGCCGGGAGCGAGAAGTTCTGCACGGTCGTCGCGGCCTCTACGACGACGACGCTGCTCACGGTCGCGGTCGTGCGGCCCGGATGGGAGGCCGTCATTACGGGGTAGGTGCCGGCGGGTATGTTGTTGAAAGAGTAATTGCCCGAGGCGTCGGTCGTAGTCGAGCGGCTGCCGAGCTTGACGGTCGCGCCGGATAGGGGGCCTCCGCCCTGCGCCGTCACCTGCCCGGCCACGGCGCCGCTCCCCGCGGGCGTGCACTGCGGGAACTGGAACGCGCCTATGCGCGTCTGCCAGTTGCCGCCCGTCGTCGTGTAGTGCTCGGCCGTGAGCCAGAAGGTGCAGCCGTTCGGGTCGAGCGTCATCGCGGCGTAGTCGCCCCAGCGCTTTATGCCCGTCTGCGAGCCCGTGCCGGCGTGCAGGGTCTGCTCGGTCAGCGAGAGCGTGCCGGGCGGGTCGGAGGCCACCCGCCCCGCGTAGCGTATGGCCGGGAAGATCGAGGTGCTCGAAGCGCTGTACCCGAGCGCCATGTTGCCCGCGCGGTCAACGGCGAGGCTCGGCATGAAGCGGTTCGTCGAGTCGGGGGCGTGCGTCTCCGCCTGCGCCGTAGTGGGGGCGACCGCCCCGCCCGTGACGTTGACCTCGTAGAAGCGCACGGCCGCCTGCGACGAGGTCGCGCCGCGCACCGTGTGCGTGTTCCAGAGGGACTCGACGCCGCCCAGGTTCGTGTACTGGTTCTGCATCATCAGGCGGACGGGCAGCGTGTCAATCGTCTGCGTGGTGCCGCTCTGCCCGACCGAAGAGGGCGGGTTGGCCCATGTAGTGGGCGTGAAC
The DNA here is from genome assembly GCA_035627975.1 of Pyrinomonadaceae bacterium. GTDB lineage: Bacteria > Acidobacteriota > Blastocatellia > Pyrinomonadales > Pyrinomonadaceae > QHXN01. The sequence goes on from DASPKR010000677.1 coordinate 7,215, forward strand.
GAGTCGAACGGCCCCGTCATGGTCGAGAGCGAGATCTTCTCCCAGTTGACGCTGAACTTGTAGAAGCTTATTACGTTGAGGTACTGCCAGACGACGGCGCAGTAGTTGGGCGTGCCGGGCGGGGGCGTCCCCGTCTGAAGGCGCGCGTTGCTCGGCAGCACGGTGAACTCGTAGTAGGGCAGGTCGAAGGATACGACCTGGACTGAAGGTGAGCCGGCGTACATCTGCGCCTTGTTGAAGGCGTAGGCGCGCGGGTTCTGGTAGAACCCGAAGGCCTCGTAGTCGAACATGTTCGTCGTCATGTAGAGGCCGTCGGGCCAGACTCCGAACTTGGGGTAGTCGCCGAGGCCCCCCTCGGTGTTTATCGAGTAGAAATTCCAGCCGCCCGCCACGGGGTCGCCCGACTTCGAGACGGCGATGCACTGGAAGGAGCCCGGCGGGTTTATGACGCTCCCCTGCGCGTCGAGTTTGAAGGCGAAGTCCGTGATGACCCAGCGATCCTCGAACGTGTCGTAGAGCACGATGGGGTCGCCGTAGTTGTCCGTGTCGCAAAGGTTGCCGTGGCTGCCCTGGCTCATCAGCGTGTCGAGAGTGAAGGCCGCGATGAGCGCGCCCGTAGCCTTGTCGTAGATGCCTACGGAGGAGTTGACGGCCTGCACGTAGTGCGCGGGGCCTACGTCGCCCACGGGGTCGGGCGGCGAGCCCGACCCCCAGTTTGCCCTGTCCAGCCCGGCGAAGCTCATGAGCGGCCCGGGGGCGGGCGCGCTGCGCTCTATTTCTGCGGCGGAGGGTGACCCCCCAGCGTCAACCGCGGACGGCTCGCCCAACACGGCGGGCTCCACCTCCGGCGCCTCGCGCTCGGGCTTCTCGCGCCTGACCAATTTAGTCTTCGGGAGGTTTCGCACGTCGCCGTTGAAGGGGCGCCCGGCCTTCAGGCGGTGCTCCCTGGGGCTCAGCTTGACGGGGCTGCGGTCGCCCTTCGGTCGCGCGGGGCGCGGAAGCGACTTGTTCTGCGCGGAGTTGCGGCGCCGCTCGCGCCTCTCCCTCTCCGGCCCGGCCTCGCGCGCCGCGCGCTTCGTCGGGGCCGCTGGCGCCGGCTTTGGCACGAGCTTCGTGCGCAGCTTCTTCCCGCCCTGCGCGAAAGAGAGCGTCGAGACGACCGCCGCCGCCAGCACGGCCAACACGAGGAACCCGACCACGCGCCGGCCGCCCTCCGGCGAAATAATTTTTCGCCTGGAGGGGCTCGCCGTGGGCGCGGCGTTCCGGGTGCTTCTCTTTTTCATCGGGCGCACTATCTTTCTTATTCAAGGGGACGGACGCTTAAGGCGGGTTTGCCTTGGGGGAAGGCAAAAGCTTGTAAAAGATATTCCGGCGCGCTGCGGCGTGTCAAATCACTTAAACGCGCAGGGCGGCGGCGCTGTACGGGGGCTACGCGGCGGTCGTAGTATAGGGCGTGGTAGTTAAGCGAGGTGCCGCCCGAAGCCATGATCAAAACAGCACTGACACTGGCGCTCGTCGCGGCCTCCCTCGTCTTCACGGCGGCCGGGCAGGGCGGCTCCTGCCGCAGCGGAGGAGCGACCGTGGGCGAAGAAAAGGCGGGCAGGCAAAGGCGCCTGGCCGAAGGGCTCTGGGGCGGCAAACACATACGGCTCGAAGTGACGGGCGAAGGCGCGAGCGCTGAGTTCGACTGCGCCACCGGCACGCTCGAAGGCCCCTTGACGCTCGACGGCGACGGCCGGTTCGAAGTGAAAGGCACCTTCACGCCGGAGCGCGGCGGCCCCGTCCGCGAAGGCCACGAGCCGGAGCCGCGCCCGGCCCGCTATTCGGGCCGCGTCAAGGCCGAGGTATTGACGCTCACCGTCACGCTCACCGACGACGCCGACGACGTTGAGACCTTCACGCTCACGCACGGCCGGGAGGCTTTACTCACGAAGTGCCGGTAGCGCGGGCCGGCCGCCCTCACTCTTATCTTCATCCCGGCTGTCTCACTTTGGCGTGACGCGGGCGCCGAGCGGGGCGTACTGCTTTTTGTCGAGGTCGAGGCCGACGACGTATGCGCCCTCGGAGCCGACGCGGCGGTTGGGGCCGAAGGTGAGGGGCGGTAGCACGCCCGTCTGGAAGTCGCGCAGCCGTTCGAGGCTCGCAACTAATGATGCCCTGGTCAACTGCCTGCCGCTCGACTTCGCGGCCTCGACGAGGGTCTTCGCGGCGGCGTAGGCGACGGCCTGGAAGGCGGGGCTGCGCAGCGGCGCGCCCCCCTTCGCCATGACGGCCGTGAACTCGGCTGACCACGCGCCGTCGGGGAGTTCGCCGGGGTACGCGAGGTATGTGCGGGCCGCGACGGGCGCGGGCAGCTCGAAAGCCGCGCGTCCGAGCATGACTGCCGAGCTGAGCAGCGCCGCCTTCATCCCCGAGCGTTCGGATTCACGCGCGAAGGCGAGGAAGTCTTCGGCCGGGCCGAAGAAGAAGACGTGGTCGGGCGCGGCTGCCTTGAGCGAGTCGGCCGCGCGCGGGGCGTCGAAGCGGCCGGGGTCGTACTCGTGCTCGGCG
>DASPKR010000678.1:0-2549 GCA_035627975.1 Pyrinomonadaceae bacterium
ATCCCCGCGGGCGCAGAAGTCATTGACCTCGGCGACGCTACTCTCCTGCCCGGCTTCATGGACGCGCACACGCACCTTTCGGGCGAGGCCACGGACGACTGGAAGCAGGACGAGCTCGACGCGCTCAAGAAGTCGCCGGCCGAGCAGGCGCTCGACGCGAGCGTCTATGCGCGCCGAACTCTGTTGGCGGGCTTCACGACCGTCAGAGATTTGGGCTCCGGCGACCTCGTTGACGTGGGGCTCCGCAACGCCGCGCGCGGGGGCAAAATCAGTGGGCCGCGCATGATAGTCGCCGTGCGCGGCATCGGCGCGACGGGCGGTCACTGCGACCCGACGGTCGGCTACCGCCCCGAGCTTTTCGACCGCGACTCGGGCGTCGCCGCGTCGGTCGCCAACGGCGCGGACGCCGTGCGCGCAGCCGTCCGCCTCAACATCAAGGAGGGCGCCGACGTGATAAAGGTCTGCGCGACGGGCGGCGTGCTCTCCTTAAACGACGACGTGCGCTCTCCGCAGTTGACGCAAGGGGAGTTGGACGCGCTCGTGGACGAGGCGCACGCGCGGGGCCGCAAGGCTGCCGCCCACGCCCACGGAGCGGAGGGCGCCAAGCGGGCCGTGCGCGCGGGCATTGATTCCATCGAGCACGGCTCGTTCCTCGACGAAGAGGCGCTCGACTTGATGAGGCAGCGCGGCACGTTCCTCGTGCCGACGCTCATGGCCGGCGAGGGGCTGAGAGAGAAGCTCGAAAAGGGCTCGTACTTCCCGCCGCAGGTCGAGGCGAAGGCGCGGGCCGCGATGGCGAGCCGCGATCAGATGTTCCGCCGCGCTGTCGAGAAGCGAGTCCGCATAGCCTTCGGCACCGACGCGGGCGTCTTCGCGCACGGCCGCAACGCCGAGGAGTTCCGCCACATGGTAAGGCTCGGCATGACGCCTGCCGCGGCGCTTCGCGCGGCCACGTCGGTCGTCGCCGAGTTGCTCGGCGTCTCCGACCGCCTCGGCTCACTCGAAGCCGGCAAGCTCGCGGACATCGTCGCCGTCCCCGGCGACCCCTTGCAGGACATACGGCAGACCGAGCGCGTCTTCTTCGTGATGAAGGAGGGCGAGGTCTTCAAGAACGAACGGGTGAAGTGAGACGGCTTTTATAAGGAGGGCCTGATGCTGGCAAGAATTTCTTTCGCCGCACTGTTTCTCACGACCGGCGTGGCGTTCGGCTTCGCGCTGGGCCGCGGCCCCGCCGACGCGCTCGCGCAGGGCGAGCAGGCGCGGCAGACTGCCGTGCGCGGCCACGCCGTCGCCTCCTCTTCGGCGAAGCCGCCGGGCGAGCGCCTCGTGCTCAAGTCTTCCGAAGAGCCGCGCCTGCCGTTCAAGCTCGTCCCCGCGGGCAGGAAGCTCGTCCTGACGGACGTCATGTACCACGCGCAGGGCTCCCTCCGGCAGGACATGACGATTAACGTGGCCGACGAAGACCCCGCGACGGGCACGCACGAGATTCTCTTCCAGGTGCGAATCTCGCCGGGCGAGTCGCAGGACGTGCATCTGTGCTCCGGCTACGTCATACCGGCGGGCCACGCGCTCGCCGCCTTCACGAACGCCGGCATCGAGCCGGGCCAGCTCGTAAGCCTCGACGTGTCCGGCCACTTGACGGCCGAATGAGGCTGGCCCCATCACTTCCCTTCACCGCCCCCCGTAACTCTGTCGTAGGCGGCGCGGACGGAGCGCGCGCGGGCGCGGAGCTCTCGGGCGAGGGCTTCGGGGCCGTCGAAGCCCGTGCGGCGGGCGAGGTCTCGTAGCGTCGGGTGGTCGGGTGCAGCGGGCAGGAGCGTGGAGCGCCCGGCGACGAGCCGCATGGCGTGGTCGAGCCGGCGCAGCAAAGCGTAGCCCTCGCTCATGGCCCGGAAGTCGGTCTCGGAGAGCGAGCCCGCGTCGCGCAGGCGCCGCAGCGTCGCGCCCGTGGAGCGTTCGCCCGCGTCGTCCTGCACTCGGTCGCGCAGTTGCAGGTAGCGCGAGGCGAAGTAAACGTCGAGCATGCCGCCGGGGCCGTACTTGATGTCCGCCGCGCGCTGCGAGTCCCGGCGCGCGCGCTCGCGCTCCAGCCTTTCGCGCACGCGCCGCGTCTGCGCGCGAAGCTCTTCGGCCGGGGCTCGCAGCGCCGCGTCGTGGACGGCCGCGCGCGCGCGCCGCTCGACCGCCCTGCCCAGCTCCATGTCTCCCGCCACCGCTCGCAGCTTCACGTGCGCGAGCCACTCCCAGACCTCCGCGCGCTCCGACAGGTAAGAGACGAACGCCTGCGACGACGACGCCGGCGCGCCGTTCTTGCCGTCTGGCCGCAGTCGTAGGTCAACTCGGTACAGGTAGCCGTCGCGCGTGAGGCTAGACAGGGCGACGGTGAGCAGCTCCGCCATGCGCGCGTAAGACTCCTCGTGCGTGAGGCCCGCGAGCGGCGGAGGCACGAGCGGGTCATAGACGAGCACGAGGTCTAGGTCGGAGCCGTAGTCAACGCCGCCGCTGCCCAGGCGTCCCAGGCCGAGCGCGGCCAGGCGCGGCCCGGCCGC
>DASPKR010000679.1:0-5455 GCA_035627975.1 Pyrinomonadaceae bacterium
CGCGTTGTCACGTATGTCTTCGAGCCTGAGCCGCTCCCAGTCCGCAAGGTAGGGCGCGGTGACCACCACGGTGAGGGCCGCGCTTATCGCACAGCCCGCAAGGCCCACGCCCCACCCCTTGCGCCTCACGACGAAGACTAAAGCGAAGGGGATTAAGACAGCCGGGCCGTACTTCAGAAGCGTCGCGGCCGAGAGCGCCGGTATTATCCAGAGCTCACGGCCCGCGAAGGCGAAGTAAAGCGCGAGCGCGACGAAGAAGCCAGTGAGCAGGTCGTTGTGACCGTTTGCTACGTGGTGCATCAGGAGCAGCGGGCTCCACGTCAGGAGGTAGAGCGAGCGCACACGGCCCGCGGCTTCGAGCCTGCGCGTGGCGGCCCACACGAGCCATGCGCTCCCCGCGAAGGCCGCGACGTTCACTGCCTTGAACAGCAGCACGGTCGCCCACCAGTTGCCGCCGCCCGCCGCGCAGACCGCCCGAGCTAGCAGCATGAAGAGGAAGCCGTAGGGCGTCGGGTTGTAGAGCCAGTGCTCGCGGAACATCGGGTCTTCCCGCCAGCCCGGCACGTCGGCGAGGCGGTGCTCGTAAGGGTTCAGGCCGTAGTGAACCTGCTGCCAGCCGCGGTTGACGTAGCCGAACACGTCCGTCGAGTGGAACGGGTGCGTGAAGAGCGCGAGCAGGCAGAAGGCGGCGGAGAAGAGGACGACAGTGCGCGCGCCCGCCGTCTCCCCCTCGCCGCTCACGACGCGGTAGCCCCAAACGTAGAGCGGGAGGAGCGAGAGGCATATGAACCACGCGAACAACTCCTTGCCCGTCCGCGTGTGCGCCGCGGGGCCTTCGCGGTAGAAGACGAGGGCGGCGAGATAGACCGCGGCCGTGAGAGCGCCGACCGCGTAAAGTTTGTGTGGACGGAGCGTCCGCAAAGGGCGCCTCCCACGGCCCGTCTGCCCTACTGAACGAGGCCCCGCAAATCCTTCAGAGCCTCCTCGGGCTTCCAGCCGTTGCCGCGATAGACCTTGTAGAGCTTACCGTCCGGCCCGACGACGGCCGTCCGCAGAGAGTGTATGACTTGGCCGTCTTCCGCCTTGTACATGAGGCCGAAGAACTCGGCGAGCCGCCTTACCTCGGCCGGGTCGCCTGTGAGGAAATCCCAGCGCCCGTAGGAGCCGGCGGTGCCGTAGCGCTCCGCATAGCGTGCGAGGACTTCTGGCGTGTCGAACTCGGGGTCGAGCGTAACGCTCAGCAACCGAGCCTTGCTGCCCAGTGCTTCGTCTTTGCTAAGTTCCCGGCTCACGTCGGCGAAGTTCGCGCTCATCAGAGGGCACTGGTCGGGCAGGGGGCAGCGCGTATAGATGAATGTGACGAGCACGGCGCGGCCGCGCAGGTCGCGCGCACGGACTGTCCTCCCGTCCTGGTTGACGAGCTTGAAGTCGGGCATCTCGGCGCCCGGCCTGGGCTCGGCGCCCGCGGCCGCCGCGGCCGCTTCGGCTCCCGGCAGGGCCTTCGTTACGGCGATGTTCTCAAGCCAGTAGCCCTCGTCGCCGACGACGAGCGTCGCCTGCAAGGTGTCGCCGGGCTGCATGGCCCCGAGCACGTCTTTGTCCTTGATGGGGAAGGGCATCACCATCGCGGCCATGAAGCCGGGAATCTCCTCGTGATCAACGTTGATCTGCCCCTTCTCGCGCTCGACAGAGACGATCTTGCCCTTTAGGTCGTAGCGACGCTCCTCGCCCTTCGGGCGCGAGCACGAGGCGAAGCCAGCGCAGAGCGAGGCGAGCAAAAAGGCTGCGGATAAAGTTGTCCTCAGGGGGGTGCGGGCGGGGCTCATGCGCCGGATTCTGCGGCACGCGGCGGCGCGCGCGCAACCCTCCGCGACAGGCGTGACGCGGCGCCGGTGAACTATGCTAGGATGAAATCACCCGTGATGAAGGAAAAAATGGCAGAAGAGAGGGCGGGCGGCGCTGCCCTGAAGCTGGACGGCGAGCGCGCGGCCGCCGAGATAAAGCGCGAGGTCGCGGCCGAGGTCGGGCTGCTCCGCGCCGAGCGCGGCGTCGTCCCTTGCCTCGCCGTCGCTCAGGTCGGCGAAGACCCCGCCTCGACCGTCTATGTTCGGAGCAAGGTTCGCGCCTGCGAGGAGCTGGGCATAAAGTCCGAGCACTACTTGCTCCCGGCCGGGACGACGACGGAAGAGCTGCTGTCTTTAGTCGGCGAGCTGAACGCGCGCGAAGAGGTTGACGGAATACTCGTACAGCTCCCTCTGCCCGGCGGCGTCGAGGAGTCGAAGGTGATAGAGGCGATTGACCCCTCGAAGGACGTTGACGGCTTCCACCCCGTGAGCGTCGGACGGATGATGCTGCGACGCCCCTCCCTTTTGCCCTGCACCCCGGCCGGGATAATCGAGCTGCTCGTGCGCGAGGGCGTCGAGATCAAGGGCGCACGCGCCTGCGTCCTCGGCCGCAGCAACATCGTGGGCCGCCCCGTCGCGGAGCTTCTGCTCCAGAGGGACGCGACCGTCACGGTCTGCCACTCGCGCACGCGCGATCTGCCCTCGGTGACTCGCGAGGCCGACATACTCGTCGCCGCTATCGGCCGCGCCGGGTTCGTCCGCGCAGAGCACGTCAAGCCGGGCGCAGTAGTCGTGGACGTTGGCATCAACCGCGTTACGGACGAGGCGCAGGTGCGCGACTTCTTCGGCGACGCGGCCGGCTCGCGCATGGAGAAGATGCGCGAGCGCGGCTACACCATCGTCGGCGACGTGCACCCGGCTGAGGTCGGGCGCGTCGCGGGCCGGCTCACGCCCGTGCCGGGCGGCGTGGGGCTGCTGACGGTCGCGATGCTCATGCGCAACACCGTCACGGCCGCGCGGCGCAGGCGCGGGGAAGGTTAGGCGGTCGCGATGCTGCGCGTGGGTCTGACCGGGTCAATCGCGGTCGGGAAGTCTTATGTGACGGCCCTGCTTGCCGGGCTCGGGTGCCGCGTGATTGACGCCGACGAGGTGGCGCGCCGCGTGGTCGAGCCGGGGACTGAGGGCTTGCGCCGCGTGGTCGAAGCGTTCGGCGGGGGAGTGCTCGCGGCAGACGGCACGCTCGACCGCGCGCGGCTCGGCGCCGTCGTCTTCGGCGACGAGGGGAAGAGGCGGCTGCTCAACTCAATCCTGCACCCGCTGATAATGGAGGAGCAGGACGAGCAGCTCCGGCGCTGGGAACGGGAAGAGCCGCACGGCATCGGCGTCGTTGACGCCGCGCTGATGATCGAGTCGGGAGGCTACAGGCGTTTCGACAAGCTCATCGTCGTCCACTGCCGGCCAGAAGTGCAGCTCGAAAGGCTCATGCGGCGCAACAGCCTTACGCGCGAGGATGCCGAGCGCCGCATCGCCTCGCAGATGCCGCAGGAGGAGAAACTGCGCTACGCCGATTTCACGATAGACACCTCCGGCGACTACGAAGAGACGCGCCGGCAGACCGAAGAGGTTTACCTGAAGCTGCGCGACCTGGCGGAAGCCCGGAAGGCTCAAAGATGAGGGGGAGAGGAGTTTTAAACCCGAAGGGCCGCGGGGGGCGACATAAGAGGGTCGCCGCCGGCCCGGGCATGAAAGCTTTGCTGTCTCTGGCCCTCGCGTCGTCGCTTCTGACGGGCGGCTGTTTCGAGAGCGAGAGGGGCGAGCGCTTCTACGGCCGCGCCGTCGCGCCGTCCGAGCAGGTCTTCCGATGGAGCGACGGCGGGCTGCCGAGCGTCTTCGACCCTGCGCGCGCCGCCGCCCCGCCCGACACAGACGCCGTGCGCGCCCTCTTCGAGGGGCTCACCGACTACGAGCCCGCGACGCTCCGCCCCGTGCCTTCGGTCGCGAGCCGCTGGGAGCCGTCCGAGGGCGGGCGCGTGTGGGTCTTCCACCTGCGCCGCGACGCGCGCTGGTCGAACGGCGACGCCGTGACGGCGGGCGACTTCGTGCGCTCCTGGCAGCGCTCGCTACGCCTCGGCGAGGGCTCGCCGCACTCGAAGCTTCTCGCCAACATTGAGGGGGCGCGTGCCTTCGCGCCGCCGCGGCCGAACGGGGAAGAGACAGTCCCGGGCGCCGAAGAGCAGCAGCCGGCCGCAGTAGCCCCGCCCTTCGGCGCCGTCGCGCTCGACGCGCACACGCTGCGCGTCCGGCTCGAACGGCCCGACAGGAACTTCCCCGCGCTCGTCGCCCACACGGTCTTCCGCCCCGTCCACGAGCTTAGCCCCGGCGCAGACCTCCCGGCCCTGCGAGAGGAGCAGGAGCAGCCGGGCGCAGCCGGGGGCGTCACGGGGCTCGTGACGAACGGCGCGTTCAGCCTGTCGAAGCTCGGCGGGGACAGCGTCGTGCTAGAGCGCGCGAAGAACTATTGGGACGCCGCATCCGTAAGCCTCGAGCGCGTTCACTTCGTTGACAAGGGCGACACGGAGTCTGCGCTCGCAGCCTACCGCGCGGGAGAGGTTGACGCCGTGACGAACTCCACCTTCGAGCCGCTCGCCGTAAAACTCCTCACTCCCTACGAGGACTTCAGGCGCGAGACCTTCGGCGCGCTCAACTACTACCGCTTCAACACCGCGCGCCCGCCCTTCGACGACCGGCGCGTGCGCGAGGCGCTCACTCTCGCGCTCGACCTCGAACGCTTGAGCGCGGACACGCTCGGCGGCGCGACCGAGCCCGCGCGCCGCTTTCTGCCCGGTGCCTCTGAAGCAGACCTTCCGAACAGCGAAGCTCTCATCGGCCAGAACGCCGAGCGCGCGCGCACGCTCCTTGCGGAGGCGGGCTTCCCCGGCGGCGAGAACTTCCCGCGCGTGCGCCTGCTCGTCAACCGCAACGAGCAGCAGCGGCTCATCGCGCAGACGGTCGCGCGCATGTGGCGCTCTGCGCTCGGCATCGAGGCCGAAGTCATCGTCAAGGACTGGGAGGAATACGAGGCCATGCTGCGCGCGGGCGACTTCGACGTGGCGCGCCGCAGCATCGTCCTTCAGACGACCGACGAAGAGACGAACATGCTCGCCCTGTTCGGCGACCCCGTCCCTACTTCTGCGGACGACGACGAGGCCGCCGCCGGCGCTTCGCCCTCCCCCACGTCGCCTGCCACGCCCGCCGAGCCTGGCGCCGCCCCGAGTGAGTCGCCGGCCGACCCCGCCCGCCGCCCGCCCATCCTGACCGAAGAAGAGGCGCTCAGGGAGCTGCCCGCAATCCCCCTCTACTTCGCCTCGTCCTACGCGCTGGTAAAACCCTACGTCGAGGGGTTCGAGCCCAACCTGCTGGACGCACACTCGCTCAAGCGCGTGCGCCTGAACACCGCCTGGAAGCCGCCGGAGGGAGCGAACCAGTCCCGCTCGGCGCGAGTCTTCACGCCCTGAAGCGCCAAAATATCCCGCAGTTGTAAAAATCACGGGCGGCGAGCAACGGGGCTCGCAGCGCGCGGCATCGCTGCTTCAAAGCGGCGTGCCAGTAAG
>DASPKR010000680.1:0-4921 GCA_035627975.1 Pyrinomonadaceae bacterium
TTACGCGGCCGCCGCGCTCGCCCAACCCCTGCGCGGCATGCACGCGATGCGGGGCGGCGGCGGCGCGCTCGCCTCCGCGCTCGCCGAATCCATCAGGCGGAGCGGCGGGACGGTCCGACTCAACACGACTGCTCGCCGCCATCGCGCAGCACCCCCACGAGCTGGGCGTCGGCGTTGACGAGAACACGGCCGTTGTCGTAGAGGGCCACACGCTCGAGGTCATAGGCCACGGCTCTGTGACGATTGTTGATGCGGGCGGCATGAGCTTCACCAACCTCAACGAGGCCGAGCGCCACGAGCTGCTCGCCATCTGCGGCGTCCGCATACACGTCCTCCCGGCCGGCTACCGCTTCGACCTACAGTCCCGCGCCCCCCTCGTCTGACCCGCCGGGTTTGTTGCCCTCGTGTTACATCTCGCCGCGCCCGCGCGCCACTGTCTGCTAAGGTACAGACCAGAAAAACTGCGTAATATAAACACACAAAAGTCAAAGCCCCCGTGTAGCATCCGCTTCCCCCTGGAGCGCGGCCGCCCCGAGCCGCGCGTCACGTTCACCGTTGCTTCCCCCGGCCCGAGCTTATGGAACTGACCGAGGCACGCGGGAGACTCTTCGCCGTCGGCGGCGGCGACATACGCAAAGGCGACGCGCCGCTGCTCAAGGCCTTCGTGCGGCTCGCGCGCGGCGCGAAGGCGCGCGTCGTAGTGATGACGGTCGCCACGGACGACCCCGAGAAGGCGGCCGGCGAGTACGTGCCCTGCTTCAAGGAGCTGGGCGTTGACGACGTGTGCGCCGTTGACGTGTCGTCCCGCTCCGACGCAGAGGGCGAGCGGTCGCTCGAAATGATCGAGAACGCCACCGGCCTCTTCTTCACCGGCGGCGACCAGCTACACATAACGAGCCTGCTCGGGGGGACCGAGATGCAGAAGCTCATACACCGCCGCTACGGGCGCGGCCTCACCATCGGCGGCACGAGCGCGGGCGCCGCGATGATGTCGAACTCGATGATAGTCGGCGGCGCGCCCGACTCCAGCCCGCGCGCCGAGTGCGTGCAGATAGGGCCGGGCATGGACTTGCTCGCCGGCGCTATCATTGACACCCACTTCTCGCAGCGCGGCCGCTTCGGCCGTCTGCTCACGGCCGTCGCCCACTACCCGCAGGAGTTGGGCCTCGGCATAGACGAAGAGACGGCGATTATTGTCAACAGGGACGAGCTCGAGGTGATGGGCGAGGGCGCCGTCACCGTCATTGACGCGGGCGCGATGACCTACACGAGCCTGCCTTACGCCGAGAAGGAGGAGACCCTCTCGCTCTTCGGCGTGAGCGTCCACGTGCTCTCCCACGGGGAGCGGTTCGACCTCTCCGAGCGCAGGCCCGTCATCGAGGACGAGGGCGCGAGGAAGAGGAGGCGCCCGGCGGAGTCAGGCAAGACCGGAACTGGGAAGAAGGGCAAGGGGAGATAGATGAGAATCGAGCACGTGCGGACGCTCGCGGGGCCGAACATTTACACGCACAGGCCGGCGCTGCTGATGCGCCTTGACCTCGAAGACCTCGCCGGGCGCGAGAGCCACGAGGTCGAGGGCTTCGTCGAGCGGCTTATGAGTCTTCTGCCCGGCCTGGCCGAGCACTTCTGCTCGAAGGGGCGGCCGGGCGGCTTCCTCGAACGCCTGCGCGAGGGGACTTACTTCGGCCACACGGTCGAGCACGTAGCGCTGGAGCTGACTGCGCTCGCGGGCGTGGGCGCCACGCACGGCAAGACGCGCTCGGCCGGCGAGCCGCGCGTCTATAACGTCGTCGTCGAGTTCAAGGCCGAGCACGCCACGCGCTTCCTCCTCGGGCGCGCCGTCGCCTTGGTGGAAGCGCTCGTGCGCGGCGAAGAGTTCCCGCTCGCCGAGACGATAGCCGAGGCCCGCCGCCTGGTCGCGCGCCTGGAACTGGGGCCGAGCACCCGCGCCATCGTCGAGGCGGCCTCGCGCCGCAACATCCCGTGGGAGCGCGTCGGCGCGGGCAGCCTGGTGCGTCTGGGCTGGGGCCGGCACCGCCGCTTCATACAGGCCGCGACGACGGACGCGACCAGCGCCGTGGCGGCCGAGGTCGCGAGCGACAAGGAGTTGACGAAGCGGCTGCTCGAACAGGCTTCGATACCCGTGCCGCGCGGGCGCGTCGTCTCGACGGAAGAGGGGGCCGTCGCGGCCCTCCACGAGTTGGGGGGCGCGGTCGTCGTCAAGCCCCTGGACGGGCGGCAGGGCCAGGGGGTCTCGCTCGATTTGAAGTCGCCGGAAGAAGTCCGCCGCGCCTTCCGAACCGCGCGGGAGTTCTCTCGCGAAGTGATAGTCGAAGAGCTCTACCGCGGGCGCAACTACCGCGTTCTCGTCATAAACTACCGCTTCGTGGCCGCGAGCGAGCGCGAGCCGTGCCGCGTGGAGGGCGACGGCCGCTCGACCATCGCGGAGCTTATCGAGCGCGAGAACCAGAACCCCCTCCGCGGCGAGGGCCACGAGAAACCGCTCACGAAAATCAAGGTTGACGACCTAATGCTCGCGCACCTCGAAAGGGCCGGGCTCGGCCTCGAAAGTGTCCCCGCCGGCGGCGAGGTCGTGTATCTGCGCGACGGGATAAACCTCTCGACGGGCGGGACGGCTCGCGACGTGACCGACCTCGCGCACGAGTGCGTGCGCGATATGTGCGAGCGCGCGGCGCGCGCAGTCGGCCTGGACATCTGCGGCGTTGACCTCGTGCTCGAAGACATAGCCTCGCCGCCGGGCAGGGGCAACAGCGGCGGCGTCATTGAGCTCAACGCCTCGCCGGGGCTCCGAATGCACCTGCGCCCGAGCGAGGGCGAGCCGCGCGACGTGGGCGCGGCCATACTCGACGCGCTCATCCCGGAGGGCGACGGGCGCGTGCCTCTCTTCTCCGTCACGGGGACGAACGGCAAGACGACCGTGACGCGCATGATCGCGCACGTCCTTTCGGCCTCGGGCCTGCGCGTCGGCATGACGACGACCGACGGCATCTGGATCGGCGGCCGCCGCGTCGCGGAGGGCGACACGACGGGGCCGCAGTCGGCCCGCACAGTTCTCTCAGACCCGACGGTGGATGCTGCCGTTTTGGAGACGGCGCGCGGCGGCATAACGCGCCGGGGCCTGGGCTACGACTGGTCTGACGTGGCCGTGATGACGAACATACAACCCGACCACTTCGGGCAGGACGGCATAGAGACGCTCGAAGACCTCGTCTTCGTCAAGTCGCTCGTAGCCGAGCGCGTGCGCGAGGGCGGCACGCTCGTCCTAAACGCCGACGACGAGCACCTCGCGCGGCTCATGGAACTGCCGCGCGTGCGCCGCGTGGAGAAGCGCGTCGTTTATTTCTCCACGCGCGAGAGCCACGTGGCGGTCCGCAGGCATCTCGACGCGGGCGGCGCCGCCTTCTTCGTGCGCGACGGCTGGGTCGTGGAGGCGGCGGGCCGCGACGAGCGCCGGCGCCTGCTCGAAGTCGCGGCCGTCCCCGCGACTCTCGGCGGCGCGGCCGAGTTCCAGGTCGCTAACGTGCTCGCGTGCGTCGCCGCCTGCCGCGCTCACGGCGTCGCGCCCTCGGTGATAGCCGCGGCGCTCGCGACCTTCGACAGCGCCGCGAACCCCGGCCGCACGAACCTCTTCCGACTGCCTGCGGGCGGCTACGTCATGCTCGACTACGGCCACAACCCCGAGGCGTTCGCCGCCGTCTGCCGCACGGCCGCGCGCTGGCACGGCCGCCGCGTGACCGGGATAGTCGGCGTCCCCGGCGACCGCTCCGACGCGCTCATAGAGGAGGCCGGCCGCGCCGCCGCGCGCGGCTTCAATCGCATCGTCGTCAAGGAGGACGAGGACACCCGCGGGCGCAGGCGGGGCGAGGTCGCAAGCCTCCTGTGCCGCGCCGTCGCGGCCGAGGCGCCGGGGCTCGAGTGCCGCGTCTGCCTCGACGAGCCGGAGGCGCTGCGCGGCGAGCTGCGAAGGCTCGGCCCCGACGACGTGGTCGTGGTCTTCTACGACAAGCTCGCGCCGCTACTCAGAGTGCTCGAAGAGTTCGGCGCCACCCCCACGGCCGGGATAGAGGGCATCGCGCAGCGCGAGCCGGCGCTGGCGGCCGCGGCGTTCCTCCCGGCCGACACGCAGACCGCGCCGCTAGTCGGCGTGCGCGAGCCCGCCCGCCCACGCACGCACGCCCCGCAGGACTGGCACGGCTACGTCTGGCGCTGAGCCTTATAAATTTTGCTCGATGACGAAAGCGCTTGGGCAGATGACGGGAGCGACGGCCGCGGGTGAGCCTCTCGTAGAAGTGACGCGCGGCGGCGTGGTCGAGTCCGTCCACAGGGGCCACGCCGTCGCGGTCGAGGGCGACGGGCGAATAGTCGCGCGCCTGGGCTCGACCGAGGCGGTCGCCTTCGTGCGCTCGGCCGCGAAGCCGCACCAGGCTCTCCCCTTAGTCGCGTCCGGCGCTGCCGACAGGTTCGGCCTGAGCCCGGCCGAGCTGGCAGTCGCCTGCGGCTCGCACAACGGAGAGCCGGTTCACACGGCGGCCGTCCTCTCCGTGCTCTCGAAGATCGGCCTCGACGCTTCCGCCTTAAAATGCGGCGCGCAGGAGCCCTACGGGAAGGAGGCGGCCGCCGCGCTGCGCGAGCGGGGCGAGCGCCCGTCGGCCCTCCACAACAACTGCTCCGGCAAGCACGCCGCTCTGCTCGCTCTGGCGCGACACCTCGGCGCCCCAACTGCCTCTTACGACCGGCCAGACAGCCCCGTCCAGCGCGCGGTCTTCCGCTCCGTCTCGCTGTTCTCCGGCGTCCCCGTCGAACAGCTCACTTACGGCGTTGACGGCTGCGGCCTGCCGACCTTCGCGCTTTCAGTCCGCACGATGGCGCTCATGCTGGCGCGCTTCGTCGCGCCGCCGGA
>DASPKR010000681.1:0-4852 GCA_035627975.1 Pyrinomonadaceae bacterium
GAAATCAACCTCGTCGAGCAGCTGGTCCTGATTGAAGCAGGAGAAGACGAAGATTCGGCGCCGGTCTCCGGGTCAACGTGGCGCTGGAGGCATTGCGCGCAGACCTCCTTCATCATGCATTGCATCGGGCTGTTGATGGAGCCGACGCCGACGTGGCCCGGCTTCAGATACGGCGCGAGCACGCCGTGGCGCGCCGCCTTGACGGCAGCCATCATGCGGTCGGAGCCGATGGCGATGATGCGGTCAACGTCGCGCAGGTCGAAGAACGGCGGGCCGCCCAACTGCCCTTCGGCGTAAGCCTTCATGCACTGCACGATGTTGCCGCGGAAGTGCCTGTCCTGCGGACGGCGCGGCTCTATCTCGCCGCCCGCGTCGGTTGACCAGATGACCTGGTCGGTCGCCTCCTCTATCTCCTCGCGCTTGAAGAGGTCTTCGCCGTTCTTGTAGCCGGCGAAGTATATGACGCGGTTGCCGCGCTCGCGCAGCGCCTTCGCGATGGAGAAGAGTACGGCGTTGCCGAGGCCGCCGCCCGCGAGCAGCACCGTCTCGCCCTCGGGTATCTCGGTCGGCGTGCCCGTCGGCCCCATCACGACGACCTGCTGGCCCGGCCGAAGGTGCGCGCACTGGCGCGACGATGCGCCCATCTCAAGGACGATGAGGCTCAGGAGGCCCGCGTCCTTGTCCACCCACGCGCCCGTCAAGGCCAAGCCCTCCATCGTGAGCTTCGTGCCGTCAACCATGACGGCGTCGGTCTCGTAGTTCTGGAGGCGGTAGAACTGGCCGGGGTGGAACTTGCGGGCCTGCATCGGCGCGCGCACGATCACGTCAACAATCGTAGGCGTCAGGCGGTCAACTCTTACGACGCGCGCGACCAGCTCGGAGTCGAGCGTCTCGACCAGCCGCCCGAAGGCGCGCTCGCGCGCGGGCTGGTCTTCCTCGCCGAGCGCCGCAAGCTCCTCCGAGAAGAGGTTGACGACGTGCTCGTAGCCGTCCTTCGCGGACGCCATCGCCTTGACGACGTTGCCGGCATAGACGGGGTGGTTGTCGCCGTAGTAGGTGATGAAGCGGCCGCCGTTCTCGTAGGAGGTGAAGAAGGCGCCCTCGCCCTTCGCGGCCGGCACGAGCCGGCGGGCGCCATCGCCGCCGCGCTCGACCTTGTGCGGCGAGAAGAACTCGCGCCACTCGTCGAGGGCGAAGGTTCCGGGCCGCTCGCGCTCGTAGATGGTGTTGGGGCTCGTGCCGGCGGCGACGCAGACCGTGCGGGCGGCGAAGCGCACCGCCTCGCCCGTCGCTCGCCACTTGCCTGTCTCGGGGTCGCGCGCCATTCGCTCGAAGACGACCGCCGAGACGGCGCCGTTCTCGTCGGGGACGGCCTCGACGGGCGACATGTTCTCCACAATCGAGATGCCCTCCTCGAGCGACTTGGCTATCTCCTCGTGGTTTAGGCGGTAGGCGGGCGAGTCGAGCACGCGCTTGCGATAGACGATCGTCACCCCTCCCCAGCCGCGCACGAGCGGCACGAAGTCGGGCGCCTCTCCGGCGCGCGCGGCGCGCTCGCGCTCGGCGCGGACGGCCCGGCCGTGCGCGAGGAACTCTTCGAGCGTCGAGCGCTCCTCGGCGTCGAACCGCTTCCAGACCTCTTCCTCGCCGAACTCGGCGACGAGCTTTTCGTGGCGGTCGAGGATTTTCTCGACCTGGACGGGGTAGTAGGCGAAAAGCTCCGTGGCCGTGTCTATCGCGGTCAGGCCGCCGCCGATTACGATGGCCGGCAGGCGCACCTGAAGGTTAGCCATAGAGTCGCGCTTGGCGGCGCCCGTCAACTGCAAGGCCATCAGGAAGTCCGACGCCTTGCGTATGCCGCGTATGAGGTTGTTCTTCATCTGGACTACGGTGGGCTTTCCGGCGCCCGTGGCTACGGCTATGTGGTCGAAGCCGAGCTGCCAGGCGTCCTCTATGGTGAGCGTGCCTCCGAAGCGCACGCCGCCGTAGAAGCGGAAGTGGTCGCGGCGCGCGAGCGCGAGGTGCATGTGCGTGAGGAAGTTCTTATCCCACCGCACGGTGATGCCGTACTCGGAGACGCCGCCGAAGCCGGCGAGCACGCGGCGGTCTAATTCGTCCTCTATCTCGCGCACCTCGCGCACGGCGAGCGGCACGCGCCGGCCGCCGTCGCCCGTCAGGTCTTCGCTCAGGGGCTCAATCTTTAAGCCGTCAACGCCGACGACGCCGAAGCCTTCGTTGAGGAGGAACTGCGCGAGCGTGTAGCCAGCCGGGCCGAGGCCGACGACGAGGACGTTCTTGCCGTTGTAGGGGAGCGCGTGCGGGCGCTTGGCGTTCAGGGGGTTCCAGCGCGTCAAGAGCGAGTAGATTTCAAACCCGAAGGGGAGGCCGAGCACGCCGGTGAGCACGCCCGTCTCGGCCTGCGGGATGTTGACCGGCTCCTGCTTCTGGAATATGCACGACTTCATGCAGTCGTTGCAGATGCGGTGGCCCGTGCCCGGGCACATCGGGTTGTCTATCATCACGAGCGCGAGCGCCGCTATCGAGTCGCCCTCCTTCTGCATCAGGTGCATCTCGGAAATCTTCTCGTCGAGCGGGCAGCCCTCGAGCTTGATGCCGAGCGGGTTGCGCTTGACCGAGCCGTCGCGCTCGCGCAGGCCCTTCGAGCAAGAGTCCTTGTCGCGCTCGTGGCAGTAGAGGCAGTAGTTGACCTCTTCGAGCACCTCGCGCTGCGTGTAGCGCGCGTCCGTGAGCTTGAAGCCGTCGCGGCGGCGCAGATTTTTATCGAGCCCCTTCATCAACTCGGGGAGCGCCGCGTCGGGCCGCTCTATCTGCACGAGGTTCTCGTAGTTGAGTGGGTGCGGCGTTCGGAATGAGACCCAAGATCGCACGCGCTCGCGCGCTTCGGGCCTGAGGGCGTGGGCCGCGGCCCAGGCTTCGAGCAGCCGTATGGAGGCGCGCACGAAGGCCCGGTCAGCGTCTTCGTCGTCTGCGGGCGCGAGCGAGGCGAGCGCGCGGGCGGCCTCAGTCCCCTCGACGCGCGAGCGCGCCGCGCGTATCTCCCGCGCTCGCTCGTCGCTCCACCCGCCCTCACGGCGCGCGCCCTCCTTGCCGTAGTTCTTCTCCCACTCGAGCAGCCGCGCTGCGACGCGCGCAACCCTAAGCTCGCGGTCGTCGGCGAGCGTATCCGCGAAGGCCGCGGCGCGCAGGAGCTCGAGCGCGCGGTCGGCCGCCTCAACGTCCACGGCGGCCGCGTGCTCGGCCGGGAAGCTCTTGGTCGCGCGCCGCTGAACGAACTGCTTGAATTGGAAGACGGGGTCTTGCGACTGAATCTCGGAGGCGAGCGCCTCGCGCTCGGCCCCGACGCCGAACAGCCGCGCGACGAAGCGCGAGAGGTAGGGCGCCGCCGCGAGCAGAAGGTCGGATTCGGCCTTCGTCCCCTTCAGCCCCTCGCCGCGCGAGGCCGTGTAGTCTGCGAGCCGCGCCTGAAGCCCGGGGTCGGCGGCGCGCACGTCCTCGTGGAACCTGCGCGTAAGCTCGCGCAGCCGGTCGGGGCGGTAGAGGTCTCCGTAGGTGAAGCCCTCTATGCCGAGTTTGAAGTCTGGGTTGTTAGCGTTGCCGTTCGGCGTGTCGTTCGTGTCGGCGCCGTCGCGTTCGACGGAGAGATTCTGTGCCATTCGAGTCAAGGGCCTTCTGAATTACTTTCGCAGGACGGGAGCGGGTGCCAAGAGCCGCCTCGCAGGGAGATGCGCGCGACGCGGCGAGTATATCACCGCCGACGCCCTGCCCCGAAAGACGTGCGCCGGCCGCGCGCGATCATCCACGGCGACTGCCCGCGAGCCGTGCGATTCGCGTCACACGGCCCCCTGCCGCCGCGGCCGGTCACACTTGCCATTTAAGCCGGCCTGCCTTTATAATCTACGCGTTTTTGGCGCATTGGTGTAGTCGGCTAACACGCCGCCCTCTCAAGGCGGAGACCACGGGTTCGAGTCCCGTATGCGCTACTTGGGTCAGAAAACGGAGGCCACCGCGCAGGTGGCCTTTTCCATTTGCGGGGCGCAAGGGCGCGTCACAGGCCGCGGGCGGGCAGGTGGTATAATCGCGCCCGCGGATAGGGTCTGACCAGCCTGGGAGGAGTCGCGGGGCGGGTGCTGCTGGACGAGAGCAACAGGAAGCTTGTGTCGCACGTGCAGAAGGCGCTGGGGGCGCTGGTCGGGCCTTTGGGCGAGAGCATCCGGCAGGTCTGGCGCGGAGGCGGCGCGCCCGAGCCGAAGGCGGTGCTCGACAACCATCTGACGCTCATGGCGCAGCGTTTCATAGACCTGCGCGAGGCGAGCGAGTCGGAGAAGCAGCGCTACTACGAAGACGTGTGCACGCTCTTCCTCCTGCCGGCCGCGCCTGACACCTTCCCGCTGCGACAGTCGAACGACATCCCGCCCCACCTGATCAAGCGCCTCGACCGCACGCCCGTCGTCGTCTCCTACCTGGAAACTTACGACTCGCGCCACGGCACGAACCACGCCGACCGCGCGCGCCACGCCCTCTTCGAGTTCGCCAACCTCGTCATAAAGTCCGACGGCCGCATCTCGGAGGTTGAGCGCTACGCGCTTGCCGAGTTCAAGGACGCGCTCTTCCCCGCGGGCCAGAGACCTCCGGGCGGAGTGCCGGGCGCGCCGCCCGGAGCTAAAGACCCAGCGACGGCGGGAGAAAGTGAAGAGGCGCCGGAGCTCGGGCTGCCGCGCCCGCTAGAAGAGCTAATGGCAGAGCTCGACGCGCTCGTCGGGCTCGAGCGCGTCAAGCGGGACGTGCGCGACCTCATAAACTTCCTCAAGGTTCAGAAGATGCGCGAGGAGCA
>DASPKR010000682.1:0-4006 GCA_035627975.1 Pyrinomonadaceae bacterium
CTTGTCGGAGCGCGGGGAGAGGTTGTGTATGGCGCGCGCGACCATCTCCTTGCCGGTGCCGGACTCGCCAGTGATGAGCACAGTTGACTGCACGGCGGCCACCGTCTCGATCATCTGATAGACGGCCTGCATCTTGGCCGAGTGGCCGATTATCTGGTCGAGGCGGCCGCGGTCGCGCTGCGCGCGCTTGAAGGCGCGGTTCTCCTGCAAGAGCCGAAGCCGCTCGAGCGCCTTCTCGACAATCAGCTTCAGCTCGTCAACGTCGAAGGGCTTCTGTATAAAGTCGTCTGCGCCGAGCTTGAAGGCCTCTCGGGCGGTCTCGACTGTGGCGAAGGCCGTCATCATTATCACGGCCGCGTCCGGCAAAAACTCGCGCGCCTTTCGCAGCAGCTCGATGCCGGTCATGTCCGGCATCTTCACGTCCGAGACTATCAGGTCGGCCGGCTCGCGACGGAGCATCTCAATCGCTTTGGCGCCGCCCTCGGCCGCGCGCACCGAGTGGCCGGAGCGCCCGAAGACGAGCGAAAGCAACTGCCTCATTCCCGGCTCGTCGTCAACGATGAGTATGTTAGCCATAACTCGAAAAGAGGTCGGAAGCCCGAGGCCGGAGGTCAGAAGCCCTTCACCGGCCTCTGAGTCGCCGCGGGCAGTTCAATCGTGATCGTGGTGCCGTGGCCCTCGCGGCTCCGCACGTTGATTGTACCACCGTGGTCGCGGATTATCTGATAGACGATTGAGAGCCCGAGCCCCGTCCCGCCGGTCGTCGAGGAAGAGAAGGGCTCGAACAGCCGCTCGACCTGCGAGGGCGACATGCCGCCGCCGGTGTCGGAGAAGACCGTGCGGATGACGCCCTCCTTCGGGCTCGACATCTCCGCGCGGAGCGTGCCGCCGCCGGGCATGGCTTTGAGCGCGTTCCGCGAGAGGTTCCAGAAAACCTGCTTGATGCCCTCGGCGTCGGCCATCGCGACGAGCGGGCGGTCGGGCAGAACGTCTTCGAGGCGGTGGCCGTCCGCCACCTCGGGGCTGTGCCTGAGCAGAGCGAAGGTCTCCATGAGCGGCTCGCGCAAGTCCGTCTCGACGAGCGAGACCTGGCGCGGGCGCGCATAGGTTAAGAAGTCCGTGATGATGCGGTTCAGGCGGTCGGACTCCCTGAGCACAATCTCCATCAGCTCCGCCTGCGAGGGGTCTGCGCTAATCTCCGAGCGCAGCACCTGAATCGAGCCGCGCATCGCGGCGAGCGGGTTGCGTATCTCGTGCGCTATACCTGCGGCGACGCGGCCGAGCGCCGACAGGCGCTCCTGCCGCCGCGAGGTCTCCTCCATCGCGCGTATGTCGGTCAAGTCCTGGAAGGTTATGACGAGGCCGGTCGTGTGGCCGCGCTCGTCCGAGAGCGGCGAGACGCTGTAGCCGAGCCTGACGCGGAAGCCCTCGGCCGTGAGGCAGTCGGCCTCGAAGCGGGGGCTCGCCTCGCCGGCCTCGGCCGCGCGCAGCGAGCTCTTTATCTGCTCCCGTATGTCGCCGAACAGTATGGACACGTCCTGCCCGCGCAGCCCCTCGGCCGTGTGGCCCGTCATCTCCTCGGCCGCGGCGTTGACGGTGTAGATGCGGCGCTCAAGGTCGGTCGTGATCACGCCCGAGCGGATGGATTCGACGATGCGCTCGTGGAGCGCGCGGAGGCTCGCGAGCGCGTGCGTGGCCTCCATCATCTGAAACTCGGAGCGGGTCTGCCGCTCGGCCAACTGCGCGGCGAGCAGGCCGACGACGAGGAACGCGATGTCGTTCATCCCGATGACCTGCACGGCCTCCGCGACGGACGCGGCCGATGCCTCGCCCGCGCGCGGGCCAGCCATGCCCGCCACGAGCAGAAGCATCGTCCCCGTGTAGCTCGCCGCGCACCCGACCGAAGTCAAAAGCGCCCCGCGCGCGCCGAGGAAGACGCTCGCCGCGGCGATGACCACGATGAAGAGCGCGGAGTAGGGCGAATAGACGTTCCCCGTCACCCAGACGAGCCGCGTGATGAGCAGCACGTCTAAGGCGAACTGCGCGCCGGCCTGCGCGCTCAAAGGCAGCCGCGTGAAGCGCAGCGCGAGCGCGTACAGGACGGAGAGCCCGAGCACAAGGAGCGCCAGCGGCAGCGCCCCGGCCGAGCGCCCCGCCGAGACCCCGCCCACCCAGAGCGAGCTAGCCCCCAGCAGCATGAAGGCGACGGCCACCCGGCCCGCCACGAGCCACCAGAGCCAGCGTCGCTGCGGGCCGGCAGAGGCCATCTCCCCGGCCCTCTCCACACTCGCGCTCATCGGCCCTAAGCCTAGCACAAGCCGCGCCGCGGGCGCCGGCCAATCATGCGGAAGGCTTCCCCGCGGGCTGGCGCGGCATCTAAACGTCACGCGACGGCACGGATAAAAGGGGTTTTGACAGAGGCTCGGGCCGCCGCGCCTTTCAAGCTGTTGAGATTTTTCAGGGTAGTGGGGGATTTAAATGATGATTTTATCGAGTGAGAGACGCCCGGCGCGCCGCCTGGGCGTGCTTCTTTCCGCGGTTCTCGCCGTCGTGCTCGGCGCCGTCGCGGCCGGCGCGCAGACGCCCGCGGCCGAGCAGGTCGGCGCGCAGGCTCCGAGGACATACGCTACCAACTCCTACGCGGCGGTCGTCAGCCGCGCCGCGCCGGCAGTCGTCACCGTGCGCTCGCAGAGGCGCGTCACCGCCTCCGAGCAACGCATACCGTTCCTTGACGACCCGACTCTGCGCGAGTTCTTCGGCGACCGCCTGCCGCAGGGCCGTCAGGTGCCTCGGCCGGAGCGCCAGCGCGGCCTCGGCTCCGGCGTCATCGTCAGCCCGGACGGCTACATCCTTACGAACCACCACGTGGTCGAGGGCGCCGAGCAGATAACGATCGAGCTTACAGACCGCAGAACCCTCTCGGCCAAGCTCGTCGGCTCCGACCCGCCGAGCGACCTCGCGGTCCTGAAGGTTGACGTAGCGGGGCTTCCGTCGCTTCCTCTGGGCGACTCCGACCGCGTGCAGGTCGGCGACGTTGTGCTCGCCATTGGCAACCCGCTCGGCATAGGCCAGACCGTCACCTCCGGCATCATCAGCGCGAAGGGGCGGCAGACGGGCTTGGGCGACGGCAGCTTCGAGGACTTCCTGCAGACGGACGCGGCGATCAATCGCGGCAACTCCGGCGGCGCGCTCATAAGCGCCGACGGCGAGCTCATCGGCATCAACTCGCAGATACTCTCTCCTTCGGGCGGGAGCATCGGCATAGGCTTCGCCATCCCGTCGAATATGGCGCGCGACGTGATGAGCCAGCTCGTTAAGAGTGGCCGCGTGCGGCGCGGCATGGTCGGCGTGACCATCCAGCCCGTCACGGCCGACATCGCCGCGAGCCTCGACATAGGCCAGCCGCGCGGCGCCCTCGTGAGCAGCGTGATGCCAGGCGGGCCGGCGGAGCGCGCGGGCCTGCGCCGCGGCGACATCATCGTCGCCGTCAACAACGCGCCCGTCGCAGACTCGAACACCTTCCGCAACACGGTCGCGCGCATGCAGCCGGGGACTCCGGCCTCGGTCACAGTCCTGCGCGACGGGCGCGAGCAGCAGTTCCGCCTGACGCTCGGCGAGCTGCCGGCCGAGACGTCGAGGGGAGGCCGCGAGGGTGAGGGCGACGACCCCGGCGAGGCCGAGGGCGGCAGGCTCGGCGTAACGGTCGAGCCGCTAACGCCCGAGGCAGCCGCCCGCCTTGAGCTTCCGCGCGACACGCGCGGGCTCGCCATAACGGGCGTCAACTCGGACGGGCCGGCCGCCGAGGCGGGCCTGCGCCGCGGCGACGTGATTCAGGAGGTCAACCGCCAGCCCGTCCGCACCGCCGAGGAGCTGCGCGCCGCGCTCGACCGCGCGGGGACGCGCCCCGCGCTCCTCCTCGTCACCAACGAACGCGGCACCGGCTATGTCACCGTCCGCCCGCGCAGGTAAGACGGAAGGGGGAAAAGGGGAAAAGGCGAAAAGGGAA
>DASPKR010000683.1:0-3384 GCA_035627975.1 Pyrinomonadaceae bacterium
CGCCGTCGTGCTCGGCCGCCGCGGCGACGTGGCCGAGGCCGTGAAGATTCTCAGCGACGTGCTCGAAGAGCACCCGCAGATGCACGGCATACGGCCGCTCCTCGCGCAGCAGCTAATCAAGCAGGGCGACACGGAGGCGGCGCGCGCGCAGTTGACGGACAAGGTGCGCGACGCGGCCGCCGCAGACCACGACATCGCCTACTGGCTCGCCACCGCCCACGCGATGCTCGGCGAGCCCGACGAGGCGCTGCGCTGGCTCGAGCGCGCGATTGACTTGGGCAACGAGAACCGCACGTGGTTCGAGTCGGACCCGAACTGGGAGACGCTGCGCGACCACCCGCGCTTCCGCGAGCTGATGCACGCCATCGAGGACGACATGCGCGGCGCGGCCGAGCGCGCGCAGAGCTTCACGGAGACGCCCGACGCGGCCGGCGCCACGCGCACGACGACGAACCCCGAGGCTTACGAGGAGTACCTGCGCGGGCGCGACGCTGGCGGCCGCTTCATATACCACACGCTCGCGCGCGAGGATTCGGACGAGGCCGTCCAGCACTTCACGCGCGCCATAGAGCTCGACCCGAACTTCGCGCTCGCCTACTGCGCGCTCGGCGGCGCCTACGCCAACCGCGTCATAAAGGGGTGCGGCGGCACCGAAGACTACGAGCGCGCCGAGGAGGCCTTCGCGCGCGCCCTCGCGCTCGACCCCAAGCTGCTCGAAGCCCGCCTCCACATGGTCTTCATACACCTCGCGCGCGGCGAGAAGGCGAAGGCCCGCGAGCTGGCCGAGCGCATGCGGCGCGAGTCGCCCAACGACGTGGGCGTGCAGTTCGTCTGCGCCACGCTGGCGCGCCTCGACGGGCGCTACGACGACGCCCTCGAAGGCTTCAGCCGGATGCTCAAGATAAACCCTGCCGAGCGCGTCGTAGTCAGCTACAACCGCGCCCGCGTCTTCATGTACCAGGGCCGCTACGACGACGCGCTCGCGGAGCTCGACCTCGGCGCACAGATGGAGCCGAACCACCCGCTGATAAAGACGTTCCGCGCGGTCGTCTGCGCCCGGCGCGGCGACCCGGAGGCGGCCGTCCGCATCATCCGAGAAGTGCTCGACCGCCACCCGCGCATGCACGGCGTGCGCCCCCTGCTCGCGCAGTTCCTCATCCGGCAGGGCGACACGGAGGCGGCTCGCGCGCAGTTGACCGACAAGGTGCGCGACGCTGCCGCCGCAGACCACGACATCGCCTACTGGCTCGCCACCGCCCACGCGATGCTCGGCGATCGCGACGAAGCGTTCGAGTGGCTCGGTCGCGCGATCACACTCGGCAACGAGAACAGGCTCTGGTTCGAGTCAGACCCGAGCTGGGAGGGCCTGCGCGACGACCCGCGCTTCCCGGAGTTGATGCGCCGCATAGAATCTTCGCAGAAGCAGGCGGGCGAAACCCGACCGCAGTAGCGACAAGGGGGAGAGGCCAAGCAGGGATTTTCGGCCTTTAACTTCCGGCCGTGACGAGGGCCGGGAGCATGAAGGCCGGGGGCTCACTTCTTCAGCGGAGGATGCCTGTGAGCACCTTCGTCGTCGGCGACGTTCACGGCCGCCGCGCTCAGCTCCGTAACCTTCTCTCCTTAATCCCGCGCGACGCGGGGCGGGACAAGCTCGTCCTCCTTGGCGACCTCATAGACCGCGGCGAGGACGTCCCCGGCACCGTCTCCGACGTTTTGGAGCTTCAGCGGCAGTCGCCCGAGGGGCTCGTCGTCGTGCTGCGCGGCAACCACGAGCAGATGCTCCTCGACTTCCTCGACGAAGGGGCCTGGCTCTGGCTCCACCCCGCCGTCGGCAGCGCCGAGACCTTCGAGCAGTACGCTGGCCGGGAACTGACCGACGAGCTTCGCTCGTGGTGGGAGGAGGCGCAGCGGCGCGTGCGCGACGCGTTGCCGGCCGAGCACTTGGAGTTCTTCCGCTCGCTCCCGCTCTTCCACGAGGACGAGCACGCCTTCTACGTCCACGCCGGGCTCGACGGCGGGAAGCACCCGTCGGAGACGGACGCGCGCTTCCTCCTCTTCGCCCGCAACCCCGACTTCTACAAGCACTACTACGGCAAGCCCTGCGTCTTCGGCCACACGCCGACGCCGCTCCTGCCGCTCTTGGGGCGGCTCGGCCGCCACGGCATATACGTCTCGCACAGCGCCATAGGCATTGACACCGGCTACGCCGACACCTCGCCGCTCAGTTGCCTGCGCCTCCCCGAGTTCGACCTCTACCAGACCTTCGCCGACGGCCGCTCCGCGCACTTCCGCATGACCAACTTCATCCCGCGCCCCTTCCACCAGTTCCAGAAGAACGGCGCGAAGCCCGCGGGCGACGGCCACGCTTAAGCCCCGCGCCCCCGCGTTGTAAAATCCCCCCGCTCTACTCCTAACAGAATCGAGACGGGGGATTAACGTATGCTCAAAGAGGGTGACGCCGCGCCGGAGTTCGCCGCACGCGACGCGGGCGGGAACTTGGTAAGGCTCTCAGACCTGCGCGGCCGGAGGGTCGTGCTCTACTTCTACCCGAAGGACGACACGCCGGGCTGCACGAAGCAGGCGTGCTCCCTGCGCGACTCGCACTCCGAGTTCGGCGAGCGCGGCATAAAGGTTCTCGGCGTCTCGCTCGACGACGAGGCTTCGCACCGCAAGTTCGCCGAGAAGTACTCGCTGCCCTTCACGCTCCTCGCGGACACCGACCACGCCGTGGCCGAAGCCTACGGCGTTTACGGCGAGAAGCAGTGGATGGGGAAGAAGTACATGGGCGTTGACCGCAAGACCTTCCTCATAGACGAGCAGGGCAGGATCAAAAAGGTCTTCGACAAGGTCAACGTCGAGCGCCACGCCGACGAGGTGCTCGCCGCCTTCGGCGAAGGCGCCTGAGAGTCAGAAGGCGAATGAGGAAAGGTCCGCGGGGTTAGCGCCCCGCGGCCCCTCCCGTCTCCGGGGCGGCCTCAGCCCGTCCGCTTAAGCTTGCCCGTGCGCTTCGCCCAGCGCTCTACCAGGGCGAAGACGTAGAAGCCCAGCGGCACCATCACCGCGCCCATCAGGGCGAGCACCAGCAGCTCGTGGGTGACGGCCGAGAGCGGCGCGCCCTCGCCCTGCCCGGCGCCCTCTATGCCTATGAGCTTGCGGCAGGCCGAGAGCGCGTAGGTCGCCGGCGAGACGTGTGCGAGCGGCTGGAGCCAGCCCGGCAGAACCTCCACGGGGTAGTAGATGCCGGAGACGAGGAGCAGTATCCCCTGGAAGATGTTCGTCGCCTCGGCGCCCCGCTCGGGGCTGAAGACGGGCAGCGTCGCCGCCATCAGGCCCAAGCCTATGAACGCCACGCTGCTGACGAAGAGCACGACGGCTATGCCCAAG
>DASPKR010000684.1:0-5729 GCA_035627975.1 Pyrinomonadaceae bacterium
GTGATGACGGGCAGGCGCCGGTGCGAGTCAACCTTCGAGCCGCCGAGGCCGGGGAAGTGCTTGCCGCAGCCGGCCACGCCCGCGCGCTGGAGGCCGTCGAGGTACGCGCCGCCGAGGAGCGAGACCAACTCGGGCGCCACGCCGAACGTGCGCGCGCGCAGGCCGTTGTCGTCGTTGTCGCCGGAGAGGTCGAGTACGGGCGCGAAGTTTATGTTGAAGCCCATCAGGCGCAGCATCCTCGCCGTGAGGTGGCCGAACTTCTCGGCGAGGTCTGCGCGGCCGGCGTTGCGCACGGCCTTCGCCGAGGGCGACGGCTCGCAGACGTCACGGAAGCGGTCAACGAGGCCGCCCTCCTGGTCAACGCCTATGAGGACGGAGCGGCCGGCGGCGTCGCGTATCTGCGCGTTTAAGAGCGCGACCTGCTCGGCCGACTCGATGTTGCGGCCGAAGAGTATGACGCCGCCCGGTCGGACTTCGCGCAGGAACTCGCGCCTCTGGCGGTCGAGCGCCGTGGCGGGCAGGCCGACGAAGAGGAGCCTCCCGGCCCTCCTCTCGATTGACTCGCCGCCGCTCTTCCCTCCGCTCTTTCCTTCAACCGATGCCAAGACCCGCGCCCCTCCCGCCAGCCCGCGCCTTCGCCGTCACGGCCCGTTCGGCCGCCCGCGGTCGAAAGCTATTCGTAATTGCGTCGGTGTTGTGCCCGACGCGGATTGTAGCACGGCGCGCGCGGCGGGCGGCAGGGGCGGCCCCGTAGGCTTGCGCGCCGGGGCTCGTTGGCTGCATACTTTGTGCCGTTTAAGGCTCCTGCTCTCGCGCGGCCGGGGAAGGCCGCGCCTGCCAGTGACTGTGAGGCGACGGTGTTCGGCTGAAGGAGAGTGAGGTCGGTCGTTGGTTTCGATGAAGCCGCTCTCCGCGAGCGAAGAGCACCGGGCCGGGGTCGCCGCCCTTGCCGGGGCCGCAGGTCGGCAGGCTGGAAGAGCCCGCCGGCCGTCAGCGCGCCACGCAAGCCTCTCCCACCCGCTTCATCCCTGGTAAGGACAGAAAAGAATGAGCACGAGACTTTACGTCGGTAACCTCAACTTCAACACTACGGGCGAGGACTTGCGCGAGCACTTCTCGAAGGCCGGCGAGGTCGAGTCGGCCTCGGTGGTCGAAGACCGCGAGACGGGGCGCTCGCGCGGCTTCGGCTTCGTGGAGATGGCGACCGCCGAGGGCGCGGCCGCGGCCATCGAGATGTTCAACGGCAAGGAGCTCGGCGGCAGGACGCTGACCGTCAACGAGGCGCGCCCGCGCGTCGAGCGGGGCGGAGGCGGCTACGGCGGCGGAGGCGGCTACGGGGGTGGCGGCGGCCGCGGAGGCGGGGGCGGCCAACGCGAGCCCCGCTGGTAGGGCGAAAAGCAGGGTCTAGGGTCTAGGGGCTAGAGGCTGGTTAAGACTTGTTCTTCTAACCAGCTTCTAGCCCCTCGTCTCACCTCCTCGCGGCGGGCGTGACTTTGAGCGTCTGCCTCTGCCCGTCGCGAACGACTGTCACCTCGTACTCCTGCCCTGCCTTCATCCCGGAGAGTGCCTGCGTGTAGTCGTATATGTTCTGCACGTCGCGGCCGGCGAGGCGCACGATCTTGTCGCCGGCCCGTAGCCCCGCGGCCTCTGCGGGCGAGCCCTCGCGCACGGCGTCTATCTTGAGCCCGTCGGTTGACTCGGCGTAGCTCGGTACCGTGCCTAGATAGACGCGGAAGCCCGTCGAGCGCGCGCTCGACTCGGTCTTAGCCACGGCGAAGGTCGGGCGCTTCTCGGAAGACTGAAGCGCCATGACGATGTCGCGCACGAAGGATGTGACGCGTGCGAGGCCGTCGTAGTTGATGCGCTCGGCCGTGTCAGAGGGCTTGTGGTAGTCCTCGTGCACCCCCGTGAAGAAGAAGAGGACGGGCAGGCGTTTGGCGTAGAAGGCCGAGTGGTCTGACGGGCCGAAGCCGTCTTCGTTCAGGCGCAGCTTGAAGCGCTCAACCGGCGTGGCGACGGCGACGACGTTGCCGTTGCTTCCCGTCACGATGACGGGCGCGCTCGCCGTCTTCCCGTCGGCCGCGGGGACTCGCACGTTGCCGGAGCCCGTCGCGTCAACGCTCACTTTGAAATCCCTGTTCGCCTCCTCTATCCAGCCCCTCCACTCCGAGGCTGTGCCGACGCCGCCTATCATCAGCGAGTCATCCTTCAGACGGCCGACCATGTCCATGTTGAGCATCGCAACCGTGCGCTCTACGGGTAAGGTGGGGTTGTTGACGTAGAAGCTCGACCCCAGCAGGCCCTCCTCCTCGCCGCCGAAAGCGATGAAGACCACGGTGCGCCTCATCTTCGTCTTATCCGCGGAGAGCAGGCGGGCGAGCTCTAAGAGCGCGGCAGTCCCCGAGGCGTTGTCGTCTGCGCCGTGGTGCACGTCGCCCTCCTTCGGCGCGAGGCTCCCGCGCCCGCCCCGGCCCAGATGGTCGTAGTGGGCGCCTACGACTACAACCTCGTCCTTGAGCCGCGGGTCGGAGCCCTCAAGCACCCCGACGACGTTCGCCGCGGGCGCGCTCTTTCGCACCACGTCCACCGAGAGGCTGACCGCGGCCTTCGGTTTCTTACCCACGTCGGCGGTGTCTTCGAAAAACGTGGCCGGCGTCTTCAGCAAGCGCGCCATCGCCTCGACATCCTTGAGCGCCGCCGCGCCCGCGAGGCCGAGAATCTTCGCCACGGCCCGGCGCGAAAGGACTGCGACGGGCAGCCCCGCGTCGCCGCCCGCGTTGTCGTAAGAGAGGGCGGAGAGCTTGTCGTTCCTGAAGTTCTCGTCCTCGGCCGCGACGAGCAGGGCTTTGGCGCCCGCGCCGCGCGCGGCCGCGGCCTTGAAGCGAATCTCGCCCGCGCGCGTGAAGCGCCCGTGCGGGTTGTCGCCGTCGGGTGAGCCCGAGAGCGCGAGCGCGACCTTGTCTTTAACGTCAACGGCCTTGTAGTCGTCGTAATTTGCTTCGGCCGCGGTGATGCCGAAGCCTGCGAACACGAGGGGGGCGCCCTCCACTCGCGCGTTCGAGCTGAAGCCTAGCGGCATCCAGTCCTCGCCCGCGCGCAGATCGGTCGCCTGCGTCTCGCCCTGCTCCGTTATCTTCAGCGAGTTGCCCTCGCCCAACTCGACGCCGGCGACGTAGGGGAACTCCTGCATGTACTCGCTCGGGACGACCTTGTTGCGCGGGCCTGTCCTGGTGTTCCCGCCGGGCGCGAGCGAGAGCTTGATAAATTCATTCGCGACGTACTCCGCGGCCTCCTGCGCGCCGCGCGTGCCCGTCTTGCGGCCTTCGAGCCTGTCGGAGGCCAGGTGCGAGACGTGCGCGCGCAGCCGCTCGGCCTCGGGCGCGGGCGGGGGCGGCGCGGCCTTCTGCTGCGGCTGCTGGCGCGCGAAGGCGCCCTGCGCGAGGAGCGCGAAGGCGAGCGCGGCGACGAGCGCGCGGCGCGACTTCGTAAAGATTGATGACGACATAAGAAAGCCTCGTCTTACTGTTTTGGTTCGGGTGAAGGGTCAGCGCCGCTCGGCCGGCGCCTCGACCCAGTCGGCGATGAAGACGTTCGTGTCGCCCTCCTTCGCCGCGTTGCGGTTCGAGGCGAAGACGAGCCTGCGGCCGTCGGGCGAGAACATGGGGAAGCCGTCGAAAGTCTCGTTGTAGGTAACGCGCTCAAGGCCGGTGCCGTCGAGGTTCAAGAGGTACAGGTCGAAGTTGCGGCTGCGGCGGTTCGGGTAGTTCGAGGCGAAGATGATGGAGCGGCCGTCGGGCGTGAAATACGGCGCGAAGCTCGCCACACCCAGGCTAGTCACCTGCCGCTTGTTCCGGCCGTCCGAGTCCATCACCCATAACTCGAACGTGTTGGGCTCGATGACGTTCTCCGATAGGAGCTTCTTGTAGCGCTCTACCTGCTCGGGCGTCTTCGGGTGGTATGCGCGATAGACGATCTTTTTTCCGTCGCGCGAGAAGAAGGGGCCGCCGTCGTAGCCGAGTTCGTTAGTCAGCCGCCTTACGTTCCGGCCGTCGGCGCCCATCGTGTAGATGTCGAGGTCGCCGTCCCTGACGGAGGTGAAGACGATCCTTTTGCCGTCGGTGCTCATCGTCGCCTCGGCGTCGTAGCCGGGCGCCGAGGTCAACTGCTTGACGTTCGAGCCGTCGGGGTCGGCGGTGAAGATGTCGAAGCCGGGATGGACGGCCCACACGTAGCCGCGCGAGCGGTCGGGCGGCGGCGGGCATTCGCGCGAGGCGAGGTGCGTCGAGGCGTAGAGGATTTTTTTGCCGTCGGGGAAGTAGTAAGAGCATGTGGTCGCGCCCCCGCCGGTCGAAACCATCCGAAGGTCAGAGCCGTCCTCCGAGCGCATCGTGTAAATCTGGTCGCACGCGCGCCCCTCACGCTTCGACTGGAAAATCAGCCGCCGCCCGTCGCCCGAAAAGTAAGCCTCCGCGTTCTCGCCGCCGAAGGTCAACTGCCGGACGTTGCGCAGCCGCTTCTCGGCAGGCAGTTCGACGGGGGAAGTGGTGTTCGCGGGAGTGCTCTGGGCGGCGCACGGCGCGGCGGCCAAGAGGACGGCGGAGAGAGCCAGGGGGAACAGTATTTTCGTTCTCATCAATCTTAAAAAGGAAGGTTACGCAGTGCGAAAGGGGAGACTGACGACGCCCTTACTTTAAACCGCCCCGCCGCGCGTGCCAAGCACGCTCCGCGCCGGGTGTTGCTCGTTACGGCCCCCGCCGTAGATAATCAGCGCCAGCGGCCGCGCCCTTACGCATACTCACGGGGGTTTGAACTATGGAGCCCACCAAACGCTTCCGCATCGCCTTCTCCTTCGCGGGAGAGAAGCGTGACTTCGTCGAAAAAGTCGCGGCCATCCTCGCAGAGCGGTTTGGCGAAACTGCAGTCCTCTACGATAAATACCACGAAGCCGAGTTCTCGAGGGCGAGACTCGGGCGATACCTGCCCAAGCTTTACCACGAACAGTCCGACTTAGTAGTTGCCGTTTTCTGCCGAGACTACCCGCGCAAGGAATGGTGCGGGCTAGAATGGGACGCGATTTTTGACCTGCTCAAGCAGCGGCGCGAGGGCGAAGTGATGCTCAGCAGGTTCGACTACGCGAGCGTCGAGGGTCTCTACTCAGATGCCGGCTTTACCGAGCTAGACAAAAAGACTCCCGAGCAGGCGGCCAGGCTAATCCTAGAACGCCTCGCGCTCAATGAAGGCAAGCCTAAAGACTTTTACGCCAAGCCCTCTTCGCCCGACAGTGAGGCCCGCCCGGCGCATACCTCCATCCCGAACAACCTCCCGCGGCTTCAGCCCTTCTTCGGCCGCGAGGCGGAGCTGGCGCAAATACGCGAGGCGCTCGACCCGGAGAACCGCACTTGGGGCGCGCTCATAGACGGGCCGGGCGGGATGGGCAAAACCTCGCTCGCCATCCGCGCCGCATACGACTGCAAGCCCGACGAGTTCAAGCGCATCGTCTTCGTCTCCGTGAAGAACCGCGAGCTTGATGACGACGGCGTGCGCGAGATGGGCGTCTTCGTACTGCCCGGCTTCCTCGAAATGCTCAACGAGCTTGCGCGCGAGCTAGGCCGAGCGGACATCCTTAAAGCCCCGGAGGACGAGCGCATCCGGCTGCTGCTTGATGCG
The DNA here is from genome assembly GCA_035627975.1 of Pyrinomonadaceae bacterium. Classification (GTDB taxonomy): domain Bacteria; phylum Acidobacteriota; class Blastocatellia; order Pyrinomonadales; family Pyrinomonadaceae; genus QHXN01. The sequence goes on from DASPKR010000684.1 coordinate 5,668, forward strand.
CTACGCGACGAGCGTGCGCTTCTAATCCTCGACAACCTCGAATCGCTCCCCAAGCCCGACCG
>DASPKR010000685.1:0-4636 GCA_035627975.1 Pyrinomonadaceae bacterium
TCAGAAGCATCGTCAGGCGGTCAATGCCGATGCCGATGCCTGCGGCCGGCGGCATCCCGTAGGAGAGCGCCCGCACGTAATCCTCGTCGGTCTGCATAGCCTCGTCGTCGCCCCGCTCGCGCTGCCGCGCCTGCTCCCCGAACCTCTCCAACTGCTCCGCCGGGTCGTTCAACTCCGAGAACCCGTTAGCAATCTCCATCCCCGCCACGTACAACTCGAACCTCTCCGCGACGGCCGGGTTATTCGGGGAGCCCTTCGAGAGCGGCGAAATTGATTTTGGAAAGTCGGTGATGAAAGTTGGTTGCAGGAGACGGTGCTCGGCTACGTGCTCGAAAATTTCAGCCGTCTCGCGGGCCATCAGTGTGTCATCCTGCGGGACTTTATGATTTTCAAAATGGCGTATCTGACTCTCAGCGATTAGCCATGCGCTCTCATTCGAGAGTGTGTTGTTTTTGCGCGCCCCGAGGAAAGTGTTCAAGAGGTGTAAACGCGTCGGGTCATCCAGCCATGTCTTATCGTAGGGCTCGCTGCCTAGCGAGGTGTAGTCCTGCGGAAAATATTCATCAATAGCTTGCTTCATCGTTAGCCGCTTGAACTGCTGGCCGAAATCTATCTCTTCGTCATTAAACGTGACGCGCGTTGTGCCGGTCGAAGCCAAGATGGTAGCTCGTAGCATCTCCTCGCAAAAATCCATCATCCACTCGGCGTCCTGGTAGGCCGTGTAGAATTCGAGCATGGTGAACTCGGGGTTCCAGCGGTAGCCGATGCCCTCGTTGCGGAAGTTGCGGTTTAGCTCATAGACGCGCTCGAAGCCGCCGACGAGCAGGCGCTTTAGGTAAAGCTCGGGCGCGATGCGGAGGTAAAGCTCGATGTCGAGCGCGTTGTGGTGCGTCTTAAAAGGGCGCGCGGCGGCGCCGGAGGCGATGGGCGAGAGCATGGGCGTCTCGACCTCGACGTAGCCGTGATCGTCAAGATAGCGGCGCAGGTGCGTAATCAAACGCGAACGGCGCTCGAAGACCTCGCGCGTCGTTAGCTCCCCCGGCTCGCGCTCGACCTTGAGGCTCGAAGCAATCAGGTCGGCGTAGCGCTGGCGCTGGCGTATCTCGGGGTCGGCGATGCCGTGCATCTTGTCGGGCATCGGCAGCAGCGATTTCGACAGGAACTGAATCTTCTCGACGTGGACGGAGAGCTCGCCCGTCTTCGTGACGAAGAGGAAGCCCTCGACGCCTATGAAGTCGCCGTGGTCAAGGAGCTGGAAGAGCTTCCAGCCGCTCTCCCCCTCCTCGACGGGCTGCAAGGAGTCGTTGCTGACGGCCGCGGCGTCCTGCTTGCGCACGTAGATTTGAAGCCGCTCGCGCCCGTCCGAGAGGTGCACGAACGCGGCCTTGCCCATCACGCGCGGCGGCGTCGCTATGCGCCCCGACACGCGCACCGTGTAACTCTTCAGGGCCTCGTTGGCCGCCTCCAACTGCTCGGCCGAAGGCCGCCCGCCCTCCTCCACTTCGGGCTCGTGCACGCGGAACGCGGCGGCGATTGAGGTGATTGTGTCCTCGCCCTCCGAGCCCGGCGCGAGCGATGTGCGCGCGAACTTGTTCGGGTAGGGGTTGCCGACGAGGGCCTGAATCTTTTCGAGGTGCTCGCGCCGGGCGCGCGTCTGGTCGTTGTCGGGGACTATCTCTTCGGGAAGCCGTTCTGCCATGATTCGTAGATAGTAAATCTTGCGCCGCCGTTAGACAAAACTCCCCGCCCGCCGTTTACGATTCGCCCTCTGCGGTTTACGATAGGCGAAAACCAATGAGCGGAAGGGTGATTCTCGACCGGGAGGAGTTGCTGCGCGCGCGCGCGCGTCTGCGCGAGGCGGGCCGGAGGCTCGTCTTCACGAACGGCTGCTTCGACCTCCTGCACGTCGGGCACGTCCGCTACCTCAAGGCGGCGCGCGGGCTGGGAGACGCCTTGCTCGTGGCGATTAACAGCGACGCTTCCGTGCGCTCCCTCAAGGGCGAGGGGCGGCCCGTGATGAGCGAGTCGGAGCGCGCCGAGCTGCTCGCCTCGCTGGCGTGCGTGGACGTCGTGACCGTCTTCGACGAGGAGTCGCCGCGGGGGTTGATAAGAGAGCTGCTGCCCGACGTGCTAGTTAAGGGCGGCGACTACGGCCTCGACGAGATACACGGGCGCGAGGAGGTCGAGGCGGCGGGCGGCCGCGTGCTCGCGCTACCCTTCGTCGAGGGCGCCTCGACCACGGGCATCATCGAGAGGATAAAGGCGGGGACGAGCGATGAGTAGCACAGCCGAATCCGTTCCGGTCTTGCGGCGCGTGCTGGGGCGCGTGACGGGGGGCGCGGAGTTCCGGCGCCTCGCGGCGGAGGTCGCGGGCGGCGCGCGCGTGGTGTCTGTGGCGGGGCTCACGTCCTCGTCGGCGCGGGCGCTCGTGCTCGCGGCCTTGCAGCGCGAGACGGGGCGGCGCTTCGCCGTCGTGGTCGAGGCGAACCGCGACACGGAGGGCTGGGAGCGCGACCTCTCCTTCTGGTGCTCGGCGCTGGGGCAGGGCTCGGGCGCGGCGGCCGAGTGCGGCGCGGTGCTCACGCTTCCCGCCTCCGAGGGCGACCCCTACGCGGGCGCCTCCCCGCACGCAGAGACCTTAGAGCGCCGTGCTCTAACGATGTGGCACCTCTCGCAGGGGCGAGGCGACTTCGTGCTGCTCACGGGGCGCGCTCTCGTGCGCCGGACGGTGAGCCCCGAGCGGCTCAAGGAAGCGGGCGCGCGCCTCAAGCGCGACGAGGACTACCCGCCAGAGGATTTGGTCGAGCTGCTTCTCGCGTCCGGCTACGTGCGTGAAGACCCCGTGGGGGCGGTCGGCGAGTTCTCCATGCGCGGCGGCATCCTCGACGTTTGGCCGCCCGGTCAAACGTCGCCCGTGCGCGTCGAGTTCTTCGGCGACGCGGTTGACTCCATACGCCGCTTCGACCCGGAGACGCAGCTCTCGGTAGAGCAGTTGCAGCAGGTCGAGGTCGTCCCCATGCGCGAGTACGCCGTGGGCCGAGACGACTTCCGCCTCTGGGCCGAGGCCGCGCGCGAGCGCTGGCCGGAAGAGGCGCAGGCCCGCGCGCTGAAAGACCGCACCGTCCACGCCGACGAAGGCGAGACCTTCGCCGGCTGGGAGTGGATGATACCCCTGATATTGAAGACGGGCGCGAGCGCCTTCGACTACCTCGGCGACGCGGTGCTCGTCCTCGACGAGCCCGCAGGCATCGAGCAGCACCTCGCTAACACTTACGAGACTCTTCGCGCGCGCTTCGAGGAGAACGAGTCGGCGGGCGAAATCGGCCTCGCGCCCGAGGAGCTTTACCTGACGCCGGAAGAGTTGCGCGAGCGCCTGGGCGAGGCGCGCCGGCTTGAGCTTCGCGCGCTGGGCCGCGCGGCGGCCGTCGTGGACGAGCGCTTCGCCGGAGAGTCGGAAGAGCCGGCGGCGCGGATAGGGCGCGCGCGCCCGGCGCCCAAACCCCTCTTCCTCTTCCCCGCGGTGGGCGAGGCGCCCGAAGTCGAGCTGCGCTCGCTCCCGCCCAAGCGCTATCACGGCCGCATACCCGACCTCGCCGCGGACGTGCGCCGCACCGCCGCCGAGGCGAAGGCCGTGACGCTCTTCGCAATGCCCTCGGCCGGCGTGGCCGAGCGCGTGGGCGACATGCTCGCAGACTACAACGTGCCGGCTCGCGTCGCGCTCGCGGGCGAGGCCGGCGCCGAGGGCTTTGACCTGCCGGCCGTCGTCACCGTCGGCAAGCTCACGGGCGGCTTCGAGCTGCCGGGCGCCGGGCTGGTCGTCCACGTCGAGGCCGACCTGTTCGACGAGGCGAGCGATTCCGTCATCGAGCGGCAGAAGCCCGGGACTTCAGGCGGCACGACCGGCTCGGCGCGCCGCCGCAAGTCGAAGACGGCCGCCTTCCTCTCCGACTTCCGCGACCTGAAAGTCGGCGACTACGTCGTCCACATAGACCATGGTATCGCGCGATTCGGCGGCTTGCAGACTCTGGAACTGGGTGGGCGCAAGGGCGAGTTCATGCTGCTCTTCTACGCCGAGGACGCGAAGCTCTACGTCCCCGTCGAGCGCCTTGACCTAGTGCAGCGCTACTCCTCCGCCGAGGGGCACGAGCCCACGCTCGACCGGCTCGGCGGCTTGGGCTGGCACAAGACGAAGGCGAAGGCCAAGCGCGCCATGCGCGACATGGCCGACGAGCTTCTGAAGCTCTACGCCGAGAGGAAGCTGGTGCAGGGCTACGCCTTCGCAGCCGACAGCCCGTGGCAGAGAGAGTTCGAGGACGCCTTCGAGTACGTCCCCACCCCCGACCAGGAGACCGCCATCGAGGACGTGAAGCGCGACATGGAGCAGACCGTGCCGATGGACAGGCTGCTGTGCGGCGACGTGGGCTATGGGAAGACCGAGATAGCCATGCGCGCGGCGTTCAAGGCCGTGATGGGCTCAAAGCAGGTAGCCGTGCTCGCGCCGACCACGGTGCTCGCCTACCAGCACTACGAGACCTTCCGCGCGCGCTTCGCGGCCTTCCCCGTGCAGATAGAATTGATCTCGCGCTTCCGCTCGCCGAAGGAGCAGAAGGCGATTGTGAAGCGCGTCGAGTCTGGC
>DASPKR010000686.1:0-3784 GCA_035627975.1 Pyrinomonadaceae bacterium
TTCTGCCGCCTCCGGGGCGGCTAATCCCGACCTGGCAATCTTCTGCCGCGCTCCCTGTCAGAGTCAATTCCTATCAGCGCCCGTATTCGCGCGCGGCCGCGTCACGACGGGCATACCCGATCTCTGGAGGCAAACCGATGCTGGATAAGAACGCCCCTTCCACTTCAACCCTTGAACACTACCCGTCCCGCGCCGGAATCCGTGAAGGCGCCGGCGCGACGCATTGGCGGTGGCCGGCCGCCTTCGCCGCCTTACTCGTCCTGACGCTTGTCTTCCCCGCGCGCGCGCAACAGCCGGCGCAAAAATCTGACGGGCAGGCGGAGCTGAAAAAAGAGATCGAGGAGCTGAAGGCCGGCCAGCAGGCGCTCATGAAGGAGTTGCAGGAGATAAGGAAGCTCCTACTCCCGCGCCAGCCGGCGGCCGCCGCCGAGCCGCCCCGCGAGGTCGTCTTCGACATCAGCGGCGCGCCCTTCAAAGGCGACGCCAACGCCCGGCTGACGCTCATCGAGTTCTCCGACTACCAGTGCCCTTTCTGCGCCCGCCACGTCCGCGACACGCTCCCCCAGATAGAGCGCGACTACGTCAAGACGGGCAAGCTCAAGTACGTCTTCCGCGACATGCCCCTTGAGTCAATCCACCCTCACGCGCTCAAGGCGTCAGAGGCCGCACACTGCGCGGGCGAGCAGGGCAAGTTCTGGGAGATGCACAACAGCCTCTTCGGCAACCAGACGGCGCTGTCGGCCTCGGACCTCGCGACTTACGCCCGCGGCGTCGGGGTTGACGCCGCGAAGTTCCAACAGTGCCTCGACGGCGGCAAATACGCGGCCGACATCCGCCGGAAGATGTCCGAGGTGCTGAGCCTCGGCGTGACAGGGACGCCGACCTTCTTCGTCGGGGTGACGACGCCCGGCGACCCGAAGGTGAAGGTCGTCCGCGCGCTCCGCGGCGCCGCCTCCTACGCGAACTTCAAGGAGGTGCTCGACGGCCTCCTCTCCGCACGCCAGTAGAACGCCCCACTCGCGGCATCGGCGCGCGCCCAGCACCCCTCGTGCCGGGGCGAGCCGGCGTCCCACGTGAGCCGCGTCAGAAACCTCGCCGTAAAGATAAGGAGCCTGCACAGGCGGGCACCGGCCTGACTCGTCTCGGCGAAATCTGAGGGCGTCAAGGCGCGCCGCGCCGACGCCCACGGCCGCGAGTCTCAGGCCGCGCCCGGCCGGGTGCCGGCAACAGGAGACGCGACATGAGGTGTTTATTAAAACTGACTTTAGTCGCAGGCGCGTGCGCGCTGCTGTCCGGCGTTTCGCCCCCGCGAGCCGCGGCGCAGGCCCCCGCGCAGGACGCGATGGCGGTCCAGACGGCCATAGAAGAGACGCGCAAAGCTTCCGAACCCGCTCCGCCCGCGAGCGCCCCCACGGAGACTGCCTCCGCCCCCGCCGCGAAGGACGCCGTGACCACGGGGCCCGCGGGAGACTTCACGCCCGTCCCCGCGCAGAGCGACGCGGCGAGGCAGCAGCCGCCCGCCCCCGCCGGACAGCGCCCGAGGCACGTGCGCAAGCCCCTCGACAAGACCCACGCGATACGCGGCAAGGGCGTCAGCCTGCGCTACTCCGAGAACTGGTCGGTGGCACCCAGGCGGTTCGCCAACATGGACGAGTTGATTGACGTGCCGCCCGGCCACCTCCACTCGAAGCCCCTGACCTCGAAGATAAAGATAACGACCGAGCAGCGGCGCTCGCACGAGGAGGCGCTCCGCCGCCTCGAAGAGGTGCGCACAGGGTTAGGCGCGCCCGCCTCGTCCTACCTGACCGTCGGCGGCTGGCCCGCGTTCCAGTACCGGCGCGTCGAGGAGCGCCCGAGTCCGGGCGACAAGGAGGAGCTCCGCCGCCCGCAGTTCAAAGACGACAAGATGTTGAGGATCACGACCGTCGTCGCGGCCGCCGAACTGCTCGTGCGCCTCGAAGCGGCCCTGCCCTCGGACGCCGACCCGGAGCTCATCGAGGAGACCGAGGCCATCAGCCGCAGCCTGACCTTCTCTTCCTCCGCCGACTCCAGAAGAACGCGGGACGAGTTGGCGAGGCTGCGCATGGCTAAGCCCGCACAGCCGGCGGCCGCCGTCGCTTCGGCCAGGCCCCCCGCCGAGCCGCCCGCGGCCGAAAAAAATTTCACCCCCGTGAGCGGGGGCGCGAGCAAGACCGCGACGCTCCCCCTGAACGAGGCCGACCTCGCGCCCCTGAGACAGGAGGAGTATCCGGAGCCCGGACTCACGCAGCGCGTCATCACCGGGCGCTTCGGCGAGCTTGAGATAGCCGTCTCGCCGAACGGGCGCAACATCGTCATCGGCCAGCAGAGCGCCTTCCGCAGCTCGAACGACGGCGGCCAGACGTTCCCGTTCAACGGCACCATCGCCTTCAGCGGCGGCGACCCCTCGCTCGCCTACGGCCGCAGCGGCAACTTCTACTACGCGGGCATCCGCGGCGGCTGCCAGGCGGCCGACGCCGCGGGCCCCGCCGGCTACAGCTGCACGGGCATGGCGCGCTCGACCGACAACGGCCAGACCTTCCCCATCGTCGCCAACGCCGTCGTCTGCCCGAACCAGACGACGCCGCCGGCCACGCCGCTCGCCAACGCCTGCTTCCCCGACCAGGAGCACATCGCCGCCGACCGGACCAACTCCGCGCCCGGCGGCGACCAGGTCTACTCGACCTGGCGCAACTTCGACGCGACCGACCAGGACCCCGGCCTGGTCTGCTCGCAGGACAGCGGCATCAACTGGACGGCGCCCATCACGGTCGGCACCGGCGCGTTCCCGCGCATCAACGTCGGCCAGGACGGCTTCGTCTACGTCGTCTACCTCGACGGCGGCAACTACATGCTCAACAAGTACAGCTCGTGCGCCACGGGGCTCGCGCCCCAGCCGGGCTTCCCCGTCGTCGTCACGGCCCGCAGCCCCGTCAACTGCCCGTTCGCGGGCCACGACCGCTGCGACCAGAACCCCTCATCGCAGACCATCGCAGTTGACGACACCAACCCGAACCACGTCTACTTCTCCTACTCGGAGAACACCGGCAACCCCAACAACGAAAACATCATGGTGCGCGACTCGCTCGACGGCGGCCTGACGTGGCCCGCCGCGCGCGTCGCGCAGGTGAGCAGCGGCGTCAACGGCAAGCGCATCATGCCGTGGGTCTGCACGACGGGCGGCGAGGCCTTCGTCACCTGGTACGACCGCCGCGCCGCCACCCCGTGCGCCACCCCGCCGTGCGCCGCCAACAACGACCTGACCGACTACTACGCCGGCCGCGTCCGCCTCGACCTCGGCGGCAATCTCGTCGTCGGGAACGAGATCAAGCTGACGGAGGTGAGCGACCCGTGGTGCGCCTCGGGCTGGCCGTGCGGCACTCGCGGCACGAACAGCTCCGAGTCCTGCTCGGTCCAGCCGCAGCTCGCAGGCTTCTGCTGCACGGGGCTCGACGCCAACGGCAACTGCGTCGGCTCCGGCAACCGCTGCGACTTCAACCCCGACACCTGCACCGGCGGCGAGACCTGCCAGAACATCGGCGGCGGCTGCCCGAAGTACGGCGACTACAACGGCAACGCCTGCGCCGCCGGCCGCCTCTTCGCGGCCTGGGCCTCGGCCACCTCGCCGCCCTCGGTCACGCCGGCCTCCACCTCGATAGACATCTTCTACACGTCGAAGCTCGTCGGCGACGTGCCGCAGATACAGGTGCCGGGCAGCGTCGCGTTCGGCGACGCGTGCGTGGGCGCGACGGCGACGCAGACCTTG
>DASPKR010000687.1:0-2195 GCA_035627975.1 Pyrinomonadaceae bacterium
AGGTGCGTCTCGAATCCGGCTACGTCGTCGCGCGCGCCCCGCAGGGCGGCCGTCTCGTAGGCGCCGACATCAAGTTCGAGAAGGTGACCGTGACCGGCACGGAGAACCTCTTGATGGCGGCGACGCTCGCGCGCGGCACCACCGTCTTGCGCAACGCCGCGCGCGAGCCGGAGGTCGAAGACCTCGCGGACCTGCTCAACCGCATGGGCGCGCGCGTCCGCGGCGCGGGCACCGACACGATCACCGTCGAAGGCGTCGAGGGGCTCGGCGGGGCCGAGCACACGATCATCCCCGACCGCATCGAGACCGGCACGTTCCTCGTCGCCGCCGCCATCACCGACGGCGAGCTGGAGGTGAAGGACTGCCAGCCGCAGCACCTCACCGCCGTCGTCGAGCGCCTGCGCGAGGCCGGCGTCCAGATCGAGGAGGTCAACCCGACGACCCTGCACGCGCGCGCCCGCGAGCCCCGAAGGCCCCTCGACGACGGCCGTGCTGTGGCCCTCGACGTGAATGCGAGCGCCCATGCGCTGCATCTCGGAGGCGTGCATGAAGCGGTTCTCGAAGATGGTCTCGACGATGCGGGAGCGCCCCTCCGCCTGCGTCATAAGGGCCATGTACTGCGCCTGCATGTCGGTGGGGAAGCCCGGATAGGGCTCGGTCGTGACGCCCACGGCCCTGAGCCCGCCGGCCGAGCGCCGGGCGCGCAGGCAAGTCGTGTTGACCTCTTCTATCTCGACGCCCGCCTCGCGCAGCTTCGCGATGACTGCGCCGAGGTGGGCCGGCTGGCAGTCTTTCACTTCCAGCTCGCCGCCCGTTATCGCCGCCGCGACGAGGAACGTCCCAGTCTCGATGCGGTCGGGGATGATCGTGTGCTCGGCGCCGCCGAGCGACTCGACGCCCTCGACGGTTATCTCCTCCGTCCCCGCGCCGCGCACGCGCGCCCCCATGCGGTTGAGAAGCTCCGCGAGGTCGCTTATCTCGGGCTCGCGCGCGGCGTTCCGCAGCACGGTCGTCCCGCGCGCGAGCGTCGCCGCCATCAGAAGGTTCTCAGTCCCCGTCACCGTCACCTTCGGGAAGCTGATATCCGCGCCTACGAGGCGCCCGCCCTTCGGCGCGCGCGCGACGACGTAGCCCGCTTCGAGCCCGACCTGCGCGCCCAGGAGCTTCAGGGCTTCGAGGTGCAGGTCAATAGGCCGCGAGCCTATGGCGCACCCGCCCGGCAGCGAGACCTTAGCCTTGCCGAAGCGCGCCACGAGCGGCCCGAGCGCGAGCACCGAGGCGCGCATCGTCTTAACCAGATCGTAAGGCGCTTCGAGCAGCTCTATGTTCGAGGCGGTTATCTTGTGCGTGCGGAGGTCTGGGACGAGGACGGTCGCGCCGAGGTCTTCGAGGAGCCGCCGCTGCGTCAGGCAGTCGCGCACGTAAGGCACGTTGTGCAGCGTGACGGTCTCGGCAGTCAGTATGGCCGCCGCCATGCACGGGAGCGCGGAGTTCTTCGCCCCGCTCACCGATACGCGCCCTTCGAGCGGGCGCCCGCCCCGGATTAAGAATTTGTCCATAAGAGGCTAGAGGCTGGGGACTAGAGGCTAGAGGCTAGTAGAAGAACTGTTATAACTAGCCTCTAGCCTCTAGTCCCCAGCCTCTGATTTTTGGCGGATTCTAGCACGGCGCGGCGCGGCGCGGCTACTCCGGCCCGCGGCGGCGCAGCACGAACGCGCGCGGGATGCCTTGCAGGTCTTCGCGCACGCGGGGCGGCTCCCACGCGCGCGCATCTACGAGGCGCGCGACCGATTCGCGCTGGCCGAAGCCTATCTCGAAGAGGAGGTGGCCGCGGGGGGCGAGGAAGCGGGGCGATTCCGCGAGCAGGCGGCGTATGACTCCGAGGCCGTCGCCGCCGGGCGTGAGCGCGAGGCGCGGTTCGTAGTCGCGCACCTCGCGCTGAAGGCCGTCGAGGTCGCGCTCCGGCACGTAAGGCGGGTTCGAGGCGATTAGGTCGAAGCGTCGGCCGCCTTCTTCTTCGCGCAGGGCGTCGAAGCAGTCGGACTCGATGAGCTCGACGCGGCCGGCCACGCCGTGGCGCTCGGCGTTGCGACGCGCGACCCTGAGCGCCGCGGGCGACAGATCGAGCGCGACGGCGCGCGCGCCCGCGTGCTCGTGCAGAATGGCGACCGCGATGCAGCCGGAGCCGGTGCCGA
>DASPKR010000688.1:0-3050 GCA_035627975.1 Pyrinomonadaceae bacterium
TCAAGGGTGGTCGTTAGAACAGTTCAATTCATTTGAGCGGCTGCTCCACAACACAATCAACCGGAAGAAACGAAACGGTGAGCCTCGAATAGCATCAATAACGTCTCACATAATGTTGGACGATTATGACGAAACGCTGCCGGAGGATATGAGGGCTCACCCGCGTTGCCGGAGTCCTTACATTTTTAATGTCGCAAACGTCATGGAAGGCGTCGCCATGTGGGCTAATAGCCAAGTTTACTACGACCCCATCCACTACATCTTTGCTGGCGGGGATGATGAAACTGGCAATTTGGACAGGTGGTTTAGCCACTGTTTTGAACGTGACCTAACAATAAGGCACTTCCGCTTAGGGAAAGGATTTACTCGCATAGGTTATGACCTTCAGTGGATGAAGAGCGAACCGGCTCTTCAAATGGTTGATTGCCCGGCCTATGAGCTAAACAAAATGACAATAGAGTGGGCAAAGAATAACTTCAATCCAATTCTTAAAAGCGAGCTAAGAAATTCCCTTAGCTCGCTATGCAGAATTGACCATTTCGGCGTGACGCTTCGGAAGCCGGAATTGATAGAGTCGTTTGATGCCATTCGGGAGAATGACAAGCGTCTAGGTCTTTAAGGCTGAGCTTCATCTGACCAGAACTCAGGCTCGACGCCTGGCTCGTAAATGGACTGAATAAGGCAGCAGATTATGGCACAGCACCGTGTGCGGAATTGATTTCTGCACGCAAAGTGGATTACCTGAAATGACACTGTGTGCGGAGCCGTTTGGCGGCTTCTGGGGACTATCTCAGCGGATGCCGACAAGGCCCTGAACGGATTGGATGAGCTTCTCGGAGTCGTAGCCGACGCCGTCTTTGAAGACGATCTCGACCTTCTCTAGGTCGGCGATGTTGACCGCGGGGTTGCCACGCACGACCATCAGGTCGGCCTGCTTGCCGGGGGCGACGGAGCCTATGCGCGCGTCCTCGCCGAGGAACTTCGCGCCGTTCAGGGTGGCGATCTTGATTGCCTCCACGGGCGTGAAGCCCGCCTCGACGAGAAGCTGGACTTCTCGCAGGTCGCCGAAGCCCGCGACGACGCCGCCGTTGCCCGTCGGGTCGAGCCCCGCGATGAGAAGCCCTCCCGCGCGCACGAACGCGCGCTCGAAGTCCATCGCCTTGCGCAGAAGCGCGAGGAAGTCCGGCCCTCCGGGGACGCGCGCACGCGCCTGAAGGTATCGCACGCGCGCGTCCACCGACATCACCCCCAACACGCGCGGGTTGAGCAGCGCGCCCGCGGCGCCTATGCCGCTCTGGGCGAGCGGGGCGCCGCCGGCCTCGAAGACGGGGAGCGTCGAGGTGACGGCGACGTTCTTCGCCACCAGCGTGCGGATCGTCTCCTGCGCGGCGGGGCCGTTTATGTCTAGCTGCCGCAGGCTCGCGCTGACGGCGGCGCCCGGCGGGCATTGGTCGGGCTTTTTGTCGGGGACGAACTCGGAGTCGGCGAACAGGCCGTGCTCGAGGTTGTCTATGCCTATCTCGGCGGCCTCGCGATAGCCGATTGAGCAGAGGTGGCCGGTGACTTTCAGCCCGCGCCTGTGCGCCTCCTCGACCACCGCGCGCAGCTCTTCGCGCGTGATGTTCATGTAGGCTTTGAAAGAGGTCGCGCCCGCGTCGGCCCAGTAGTTGACCATGCGGCGCGCGTCCTCGGGGCCCGTGAGCTGCCGCATGACGGGCGTGAACGCGCCGGGGCCTTCGAGGTACGGCGCCGTCACGTGCATCTTCGGCCCTATCATCCGGCCGGAGTCTATGAGCCGCTTAATCTCCAAATCCGTGTAGGGCGCGACGCTGCCCGTGGTGCGTATGGTCGTGACGCCGAGCGCCAGGTAGAGGCGCGGGAAGCTCGTGCCCATGTTCGAGTACATCGGCGGCGACCCGCCCATCGGGAAGAAGAGGTGGTTGTGCATGCCGACGAGGCCGGGCAGAACCGTGTAGCCCGCGAGGTCGAGCACCTGCGCGCCCGCGGCCGGTCGCGCCGAGGCGCTCGGCCCAACCGACTGAATCTTGCCGCCGCTGATGACAACGGTCTGATCTTCGAGCGGCGCGGCGCCCGTCCCGTCAATCACGCGCACGTGCGCGAGCACGACCGTCGGCGCTTCGACGCGGACGAACTGCTGGCGGTCGGGCGACTGCGCGAAGGCGGCGGCGGCGAGGCAGAAGAGGAGGAGAAGAGCGGGGAGCTTTGTCTTCATCATTTCGGCTGTCCTTTACGTGTGACGGGGTTTACCGGCGCGACAAAATAATAGTGCCGCGCCCGCCGCGGGGGAAGCTCGGCCGGGCCGGCTCGTCCCTGATGCTTACAAAAACGGCCTCCCGCCATCGTTTGCTCTCGACGCGCGCGGGAGGCAATATACTCCCTGAGAAGTCTGCTACGGCTACGGAGAATAACCTCGTGAGGAAGCTCGTCATCGCACTTCTGTTCGTCTTCGCCGTCGCGTCGGGCGCGGCCTCGGCGCAGGAGCCTGCGCGGAAGCAAGCCGCGCCCCCGAGCCCTCCCCAGCCCGCCCTGAGCGAGGACGTCACGGACGCGCGCCTGCGCGCCCTGTTCGACGCGGCGCGCGAGGCGATTGCGGGCATGCGCTTCGACGAGGCGCTGCGGCTCACCGAACAGGGCCTCGCAGCCGCGCCGAACCAGCCCTCCTTCTGGCTCAACCGCGCGCACGCGCTCTACGCGCGCGGCGCGGCGACGTACAACAGGTTCTACCGCTCGAAGGAGGAGGCGGAGAGGAAGGCCGGGCTCGAAGCCTCACGGCGCGACTTCCGTGACGCGCTCGCGGCCGCGACGCGGGGGCTCGCGCTCATAGACGACTACCAGCCTTCCGACGACGAGGCGCTGCGCACCTCCCTGGCGGCGCTCAGGCGCGCGGCGCTCTGGCAGCGCGCAGAGATTCTGTTCACATGCGCGACGCGCGTGGACGAGTCCTACTACCCGGACGCGCTCGCCGCATTCGAGCAGTACGCCTCGGTCGAGACAGACCCGGCGATGAGCAACGTCGCGCGCTATTTCAA
>DASPKR010000689.1:0-5719 GCA_035627975.1 Pyrinomonadaceae bacterium
TGGCAACAGGCTCATCGCCGCCGCAGTTGCCGCAGCCGGTCGCGCACGCGCCCTGCCCTCTGCCCGGACGGAACGCCCGCAGGCGCGCCAGTGCGCGGCGCGCGACGTACACGAGCGCGCCGAGGACGATCAAGCCGACCGCTATCTCCTGCCAGCCCACGGCGAAAAACCTCTTAACCTAACCGAGCCCGAGCAGCCGCCCGCCCTGGTACGTCACGAGCGAGGCGACGTAGGCAAGCACCAGCATGTAGGCGACCATAAACAGCGGCCAGCGCCACGAGTTCGTCTCGCGCCTGACGATGGCAACTGTGGACATGCACTGGCAGGCCAGCACGAAGAAGACCATCATCGAGACGGCGACGAGCGGCGTCCACGCGGGCGACCCGTCGGGCCGCTTCGCGTTCCTTACGGCCTCGACGAGCGAGGCGGGATCGGCGTCGGCGTCCTTGCCGACGTTATAGACGATGCTCAGGGTTGAGACGAGCGTCTCTCGCGCGGCGAACGACGCGATGAGGCCGATTCCCATCTTCCAGTCGAAGCCGAGCGGGGCGATGACGGGCTCGATTAAGTGGCCGAGCCGTCCCGCGTAGCTCTGCCGCATCTGCTCGCCGACGGCCGCGGCCGCCTCGCCCGTGACTTCGGCCGTCTCGGGCGCCGGCTCTCCCCTCGACTCCACACCCGTCTCACGCACGGCCTGCACGGCCGCGCCCTCTACAGCGTCCGGGCGCGGCTTCTGCTCCGAGCGCGGGAAGGTCATGAGCGCCCACAGCAGAATCGAGATGGCTAGTATCACCGTGCCGGCGCGCTTGACGAAGAGCCACGCGCGAGAGCGCATCGTCTGCGCGACGTTCAGAAGGTTCGGCAGGCGGTAGGGCGGGAGCTCCAGCACGAGCGGCGGCGGCGGCGCCTTCAGTATCGTGCGCTTGAGAACCCACGCGACGCAGACAGCGACCGCGATGTCGAGCAGGTACATCGAGAGGATTATGAGCGCGCCGACGGAGACGAAGCCGAACAGCCGTCTGTCCGTGAAGAAGGCCGCGATCATAAGCGTATAGACCGGCAGCCGCGCCGAGCACGACATGAACGGCGCTATCATTATCGTCGCCAGGCGGTCTTTCGGGTTCTCGATGGTGCGCGTCGCCATGATGCCGGGTATGGCGCACGCGAAGCTCGACAGCAGCGGCATGAACGCCTTGCCGTGCAGGCCAACGCCGCGCATCAGCCTGTCCATCAGGAAAGCCGCCCGCGCCATGTAGCCGCTGTCTTCCAGAAGCGCTATGAAGAAGAACAGGAGGAGTATCTGCGGCAGGAAGACGAGCACGCCGCCCACGCCGGCTATCACGCCGTCAACAATCAAGTCCGTCAGCAGGCCCTCGGGCATCCCCGAGCGCACGGCCTCGCCCAGCGCGCCGAAGCCGCGGTCTATCAAGTCCATCGGCAGCGCCGCCCAAGAGAAGATGGTCTGAAAGACCAGCATCATCACGGCCAGAAGCACCAGCGGGCCGAAGAGCCTGTGCGTCACGACCGAATCAATGCGGTCTGTCGCGCTCGGCCGTCCGCGCCCGGCCTCGCCGCCGCGGACGGCCCCCGCCGCGGCGCGCTCGATCCAGTTGTAGCGGGCCGTCACCGGCTCCTGCCACCACCGAGGGTCGAAGCGCGAGAGCCGCTCGCGCGCACGCTCGACCTCGGCGCGGCGCGACTCGTCTTCGGGCAGTTCGTCCGAGTAAAGGTCATGCATGGCGGCCTCGCGCGCGCCCGGCCCGCCGTCGGTTGAGAGCCGCGCTATCTCGCCCTCCGCGTGCGGCGAAAGGCGCCAGCGCGCGCCCGGCGGCTCCGCGTCGGCGGCCTCGATGACGGCGCGGGCGAGCTCTTCTAGACCCCGCTTGTGCCGGGCCGTGACTGGGACGACCGCGACTCCGAGCGCCTCGCCGAGGCGCCGCGCGTCAACCTCGAGCTTCGCGCGCTCCGCGAGGTCAACCATCGTTAGCGCGACGACGAGGGGGCGGTTGATTTCGAGGAGCTGCGTGACGAGGTAGAGGTTCCGTTCTAGGTTCGTCGCGTCCACGACGGCCACGACCACGTCCGGGGCGGGCGTCTCCGCCATGCGGCCCGTCAGAACGTCGTGCGCTATCTGCTCGTCGAGCGACGAGGCGTCGAGGCTGTAGAGGCCGGGCAGGTCTATGAGGCGGGCGGGCGGGCGGTCTTCGCCGAGCGCCCAGACGCCCTCCTTGCGCTCGACCGTGACGCCGGGGTAGTTCGCGACCTTCTGCCGGAGCCCCGTGAGCGCGTTGAAGATGCTCGTCTTACCCGCGTTGGGGTTGCCCGCCAGAGCCACGGTCAACTGGCGAGTGGCGCGCGCAGCCCCCGCGAAGGGGCCGTGTTCCGCGCGGGCGGGGGATTCAAGGGTGGTGCTCATAAGGAAGTGATGAGTGATGAGTAGGAAGCTGTCACTCGTCACTCGTCACTACGGTAATGGTTCGCGCCTCGCTGCGGCGGAGGGCGAGGTGGTAGTTGCGCACGCGGATTTCGAGCGGGTCGCCCAAGGGCGCGGACTTTATCACGCGCACGGGCGCGCCGGGGACGACGCCCATCTCCATCAGCCTCCGCGCGACCGCGCCCTCGCCCCTGACGGCCAGCACGCGCGCCGGGGCGCCCGCCGGCAGGCGGTCGAGCGAGACGGGGCGGTGGCCGGCGGCGGATTTCTCGCCGCCCGTGGAACCCTCCGCGTTCTCGTACTCTACGAAGGCAAGGCTCATATTTCGTCACCGACTTTATGAATGTTGCGGCCGCGGCCTGCTGACCAGAATTACTATACTCTCGTTGAAAATAGATTTCAATTTCATCTGAGGCGGAGGGCAGGGTGGCCGCCGCCCCGGCTTTACTGAAGGGCTGTGGGGATTATCGCCAAGTCCGCGCGGACGGGGCCGAGCGGGGTGCGCGCGGTCAGGCGGAGGGGAAGGCGGCGGCGGTCGGTGCTGACCCATAGGCGCAGCTCCATGCCGGCCCCGTCGGGGTCGCTCGTCGCGAGCGAAAGCTCAACCGCGGGTATCGGCTGGCCGCCCAGCGCGACCGTCGTGCGGTTCAGGGCGAGAATGTTTAGCAGGCGCGGGCGCTTATTGATGAGGAGCGAGACGGAGCTGCGCTTGCCCGGCGTTAGGTCGAAGGAGCGCAGCGCGTAGAAGACGGAGAGCAGGTCGTGCGTGCCTACGGGGACTTCGACGCGCGTGCCGTCGTCGAAGAGGGCGCTGCCGCCGTTCTGGTCGGACGATACGACCCATCGGGCGCGGCGCTGGCCTTCGAGCAGGTTAAGCTCGGTGCGGAACGGAAGCACCGACGCAGCGTCAACGTAGGAGTTGATCTGATCGTTGACGGGGAAGAGCGTCTGGCCCGGCCCCGTAGTCTGTATGACGGAGGTGAGCAGCAGGCCGTCGCGGTTGAAGTAGTTTGCGCGCGCGCGCACCTGGAACGTCGCCGTGCCGACTGGCTGCGGCGTCGTGCCGAGGTAGAAGTTGAAGTTGAGCTGCTCGCCGGGCTTGAAGGGCAGCTCGGCCTCCGGGCGCACAGGGCCGGCTGGCGGGGGGCCGACTATCGGCGTCGCGCTGGCGACGGGGGGCGCTGTGGGCGTGGGCGCGGCGGCGGGCGGCGGAGCTTCGTTGAGAATCTCGGCGCTCGCAAGCTCTGCGCGAATCTCGCCCGCGGCGTGGCGCGCGGTCAGGAGGACTGGCACGTGCCGCTCGTCATCGGTGAAGTAAATCCGCACGCGGTAGTCGTCGGCGCGCTTGTCGGAGCGCACGCGAACCTGCGTGACTATTGCGTTCGACGACCCGACGTTCGTCTTGAGAAGCTCGCGCCCCGTGACCCTCACCTCGGCGTCGTAGAGCGAGTCGCCGTTCTGGACGGCGATGCGGTAGGCTGCGCCGGGGGCGAGCGGCAGGGCGCGCAGGCGGAAGAGGGCGGAGAGGAAGTCGAAGGAGCCGGCCTGGCCGGGCCGGGCCTCGCGCGCCGGAATGGCGGAGGTGCCGGCTGCCGTGTTGAAGTCGCGCGTTACGTCCTCGGCCCGCCCGCCTTCGCGTATGACCTGCTGCGAGCGGTAGGGCAGGCCCGTCGCAGGGTCAACGTGCGTGACGTACTGGTTGCTGAGCGCGTAGAGCGCGGCGCTGACGACGCCTATGGTCTCGACGCGCGCGCGGAGCTCGAAGCCCTCGCGCCCATGGAACTGTCCGCGCCCCGTCGTGAGCAGCTCGACGTGGGCGGCTGTCGGGAAGTTCGAGAATGAGACGCTGTAGGTGAGCCGCTCGCCGGCGCGGTAGGGCGCGGCCGAGAAGGGGCTGGCGGTCACGTCCGTCGCGCGCCCCTGCCGCCTCGCGTCGGCCCGCGAGCACATCAGGCACAGCAGCGCGAGCGCCGCGAGCGCCGCCCCGTATTTAAACGAAATCTTTTTCCGGCTCAAAAAGTCCCTTCCCCCCTCCAACGCCCGAAAGCGCGCGGCCTATGCTTACACGCTAGACGACGCGGGCGCGTTCCGCAATCAGCCGCGCACATACCCCGCACACATTCTAAAACTCATCGAACTCGCGCAGCCAGTCGCGGACGCGCACGCAGCCCGAGAGCAGCGCGACGTGGCCCGTGCCTTCGAGCAGCTTGAGACGCGAGCGCGGCAGCCCCGCCGTCAACACTTTGGCCGCTCCGGCGCTGTTGAGCAGGCGGTCGGCCGTGCCTGCGACGA
This sequence comes from Pyrinomonadaceae bacterium, assembly GCA_035627975.1. Classification (GTDB taxonomy): domain Bacteria; phylum Acidobacteriota; class Blastocatellia; order Pyrinomonadales; family Pyrinomonadaceae; genus QHXN01. The sequence goes on from DASPKR010000689.1 coordinate 4,727, forward strand.
CGAGCGCGGGCGCCTTTATCTCGTGCAGGCGCGGGCGCAGATCCGTGTCACGTATTATGCGCATGCGCGAGACGTAGCCCTCGTGGGGGACGGTGCGTGTCCGCTCGCGGAACTGGCGCCTGTCCTCGTCGCTTATGTCGGGGCTGAAGAGGACGTGGCGCGCCGTGCGCGTGCGGTGCGCCTTTACGAGCGCGTAGGGCAGCAGCGAGAAGAGCATGCACCCCACGCGAATCCTGGCGCGCTGCGAGAAGTGGGGGAAGGTGTTCAGGAGGATTATCCGCTCGAACATCTCGGGCCGTTCGAGCGCGGCCGCGAGCGTCAGGAGCCCGCCGAACGACTCTCCGAGGAACGTCGCTCGCCCGAGCCCCGCGTCGCGCACGACCCAAGCGAGGTCGTCCACGAGCTGCGACATCCCGTAGCTCCCTCGCGGGCGCAGCGGGAAGGTAATCACCGTGTGGTCGCGCGCGAGGTCGTCCGCCTGCCTGTAAAAGAGCTCGCCCGTCCCCTCGACCCCGCAGACATAGACGAAGCCGGGGCCGCTGCCCTGCGCTTTATATTCGACGCCCATCGCTAACTGTTAACGTCAGGCCGCGCCTTCCATTTCCGCGACTACGTCGCGCGCGGCGCGGAGCGGGTCTGCGGCCCTTAGTATCGCGCGGCCGACGACGACGAAGTCGGCGCCTGCGGCTACAGCCTCGGCCGGTGTCATGACGCGCTTCTGGTCGTCGTGCGACACAGAGGCGGGGCGCACGCCGGGCGTGACGACGAGGAAGCCGCCCCGGCCCGCCGCCTCGCGCACGACGCGAATCTCGTGCGGCGACGCGACGACTCCGTCAAGGCCGCTCTCGGCCGCGAGGCGCGCGAGGCGCGCGACCTGCTGTTCGACATGGTTCGCCTCGACTCCCGACTCTGCGAGCGCGGCAGCGTCCATGCTCGTCAGCACCGTGACGGCGATCAGGCTCGGCCGCCCGACCCCGAGCCGCGCGGCCTCTT
>DASPKR010000690.1:0-3069 GCA_035627975.1 Pyrinomonadaceae bacterium
GCGAGACCAGGCGCATGCTCGGCCGCGCGCGCGAGTCGGGGCGGCTAGCGCTCGTGGATCACGAGCTGCGCTTCCTGCCCGCGCGCCGCCTCGCGCGAGAGATGATTCAGGGCGGCGAGTTAGGGCAGGTGCACCATGCGAGGTTCACGTACCGCGCCGACGCTCGCGCCGCGACTGACCGGCCGTGGGACTGGTGGTCTGACCGCGCATCGGGCGGGGGCGCCTTGGGCGCCATCGGCTCGCACGCCGTGGACACGCTCTGCTGGCTCCTCGGCGCGCGCGTCTCTGAAGTCTTCTGCTCGCTCGCGACGCACGTGCGAGAGCGGCCCGACTCGGAGACCGGCGCGCCCGTCCCGGTCACGACTGACGACGAGGCGCTTCTGACGCTCAGGCTCGAAGGCGGCGCGGCCGCGGAGACCGCGACGGGGCTCGCCGCGGTCTCGGTCGTCGAGATGGGGCGCAGCGAGCACGCGGTCGAGGTCTTCGGCTCCGAGGGCGCGTTGAGGGTCAGTGGCGCCGACGGCCTCTGGCGGTCGCGGCGGGGCATGGGCGAGTGGCGGGAGGTCGAGGCCGCGTCGGCGCCCTTGGCCCCCGGCATGCCCGACACCGAGTGGTCGCGCGGCTTCACGGTCTTCGCGCGCGAGATAGTCTCGGCGCTCCGCGAAGGGCGCGACGCGGTCGAGGGCGCCGCCACGTTCGACGACGGCCACCGCACGCAGCTCGTCCTCGACGCCGCGCGCCTCTCCGACGAGACCGGCCGCCGCGTCAGTGTGGAAGAGTAGGCCTCTCTCTCGCTTCCGCCGCCGGCTTTGATGAAAAGAAAGCTGCTTCTGGCCCTCGTCGTCGCCGCGGCGCTCTGCGCGCTCGCGTTCTTCTTCGTGGTGCCGGGGCTGGTTGACGGAGGGTTGAACGCGACGCTCAGGCCGCCGCCGTATGAGGTCTCGGGGAGGGCGCGCGAGCTTCACGGCCGTCTCTTCGTCGCAGACCTGCACGCGGACACGCTGCTGTGGGGCAGGGGCTTGCTCGTGCGCTCGTCGCGCGGCCACGTTGACCTGCCGCGGCTCATAGAGGGCGGCGTCGGCTTGCAGTTCTTCACGGTCGTCACGAAGGCGCCGCGCGGGCTCAACTACGAGACGAACGACTCGGGGACGGACAACATCACGACCCTCGTCGTGGCACAGCGCTGGCCGCTCCGAACGTGGAAGAGCCTCAAGGAGCGCGCGCTCCACCAGTCGCGCCTGCTACATGAAGCGGCCGAGCGCTCGGGCGGGCGACTGACGGTCGTGCGGACGGCCGACGACCTCGCGCGCTTCCTCGAAAGGCGAAAGGGCGAGCCGAGTGCGGTGGCCACCCTTCTCGGCATAGAGGGCGCGCACGCCTTAGACGCAGACCTATCGAACCTGGGCGCGCTCTACGACGCCGGCTTCCGCATGGTCGCGCCCGTCCACTTCTTCGACAACGAGTGGGGCGGCTCGGCGCACGGCATCGAGAAGGGCGGGCTCACACCGGCGGGCAGGGAACTGATAAAGCGCCTTGAAGAGCGGCGCATGCTCGTTGACCTCGCGCACGCCTCCGAGCGCACCTTCGACGACGCGCTCTCGGTCGCGACGCGGCCCGTCGTCGTCTCGCACACGGGCGTGCGCGGCGCGTGCGACAACAACCGGAACCTTACGGACGAGCAGGTGCGGCGCGTCGCCGCCACGGGCGGCCTGATAGGCGTAGGCTTCTGGGAGACTGCGACGTGCGGGACAGACGCGCGCTCAATCGCGCGCTCGCTGCGGCACGTGGCGAGCCTCGTCGGGGCGCGGCACGCCGCGCTCGGGTCTGACTTCGACGGGGCGGTGACGACGCCCTTCGACGCGAGCGGCGTCGCGCAAGTGACGGAAGCGCTGCTGGCCGAGGGCTTCGGCGAGGAAGAGGTGAGGATGATTATGGGCGGGAACGTCATCCGGCTGCTCGGCGAGACGCTGCCGCGTGAGGAGTGATGAGGGGGACGGGGAAGGGCTCGAAGGCTCTGAGGGTCGGCGTGGACACGGGCGGGACTTTCACCGACTTCGTCTATCACGCGCCGGGCGGCCGCGCCGTCGTCTTCAAACTCCCCTCGACGCCCGACGACCCCTCTCGCGCGATAGTCGAGGGGCTCAGGCGCGTTGCGCGCGAGACGGGCGCGAGCCTCCGCGACCTCGAAGTCGTCCACGGGACGACCGTCGGCACTAACGCCTTGCTCGAGAGGCGCGGCGCGCGCGCGGCGCTCGTCACCACGCGCGGCTTCGAGGACGTGCTAGTGATTGGCCGGCAGGCGCGCGCCAAGCTCTACGACCTCGAATGGTCAAGGCCCGAGCCGCTCGTCGCCGACCGCCTTCGCTTCGGCGTGCGCGAGCGCGTCGCCGCGGGCGGGGAAGTCCTCGAGCCGCTGGAAGACGAAGAGATAGAGAAGCTCGCCCGCAAGCTCAGGCGCGCGCGCGCCGAGGCGGTCGCCGTCTGCCTGCTCTTCTCTTTCGCCCGCCCCGAGCACGAGAGGCGCGTCGTGCGCGCCGTCGCTACGGCGCTGCCCGGCGTCCCCATCTCCGCCTCCCACGAAATCCTCCCCGAGTACCGCGAGTTCGAGCGCACCTCGACGGTCGTCATCAACGCTTACCTTCAACCGCTGATGGGCGCCTACCTCGGCCGCCTCGGCTCGCGCGCGGGCGCGGGGCGCCTGAGCGTCATGCAGTCTTCGGGCGGGAGCATCTCGGCGCGCGCGGCTGCTCGCGAGCCCGTGCGGACGATTCTTTCAGGCCCGGCGGGCGGCGTCGTGGGCGCGGGCCGCGCCGCGCTCGACGCCGGCTTCCCCGACATCATCACCTTCGACATGGGCGGCACCTCGACCGACGTGGCGCTCGTCGCGGGGGGGCGCCTGCGCCTGACGAACGAGGCGAGCGTGGCGGGGCTGCCCGTGGCCGTGCCCGTGCTCGACATACACACCGTCGGCGCGGGCGGCGGCTCCATCGCGCGCGTAGACGCGGGCGGCTCCTTGCGCGTGGGGCCTCAGTCGGCCGGCGCTGTACCGGGCCCCGCGTGCTACGGCCG
>DASPKR010000691.1:0-2895 GCA_035627975.1 Pyrinomonadaceae bacterium
AGCCTCGTCCGCGAGCCGCAGTTGGCCGAAGACGTTTTGCAGGAGACCTTCATGCGCATCCACCGCAAGCTCGGCTGGCTGCGCGAGCCGGGGCTGTTCCGCCCCTGGGCCTACCGCGTCGCGACGCGCGAGGCGCTCAGGCACCTCAAGCGCGAGCGGCGCTGGGCCGAGCAGGTTCGGGACGAGGAGGCTCTGAAGGCTCTGCCGGCGCCGCCGCCGCGCGAGGAGTTCGCGCCGGAGCTTCTGGCGGCGCTTCCCGAAAGCGTCGGCCGCCTCTCGCCCGCGAGCCGCGCCGTCGTCGCGCTCTACTACCTGCACGAGATGTCGCTCGAAGAGACGGCGGCCGTGCTCGGCCTGCCGCTGGGGACGGTCAAGTCGCGCCTCTCCTACGGGCTCGAAGCGCTGCGCAGGCAGTTCGGGGAACGGGGATGAGCCGGGGTCGAACTCCCGCGAAGGACGATGAAGGCCGCGCCGGAGGGGCGTCGGGTTCAGACCGGACGTTCAGATACGCGCTCACGGTCTACGCGGTCGTCGAGTTCGTCGCCGTCGCGCTCTTCATCTACTACAAGCTTTCGCGCTGAGCAGACACACAACAAAAGGAGGCAATCTTATGTCAGACAGAATAGACCTCAACGCCGTCCGCGCCGAGGCGCTCGCGCGTGTCGAGCGCGGCGAGCGAAACTTCCGGCTCGCCTTCTTCGGCGGGCTCGCCTTCGAGGCGCTGTTCCTCGCCGTCTTCCTGCTCGCGGCCGACTTCTCGAACCGCACGCACGTCCTGATTCTCATCGCGACGATCGGCGGCTACACGGTCGTCGCCCTCGGCCTCGTCGCGCTCGGCGCGCACGTCTCCCGCGGCGTGGCGCGTGTGCTGAAGGCCGTGGAGCTTCTGGGGGGCTGAAATCCGGCCGAAACGCTCGCGCCGGGCCCTCCCGCCACGCAAAAAAAATCGGGGCGGGAGGGCCCGGCCGTCGTTTAGACGTTGCAACTTCATACAGTCTTAGTGCATCATAGCTCGGTCAATTCCTTCTCTCGCGCATCGACGGTGATGCGCCCCGCGCCTTGACCTTGGCGGCGGCGTTTGGATGGTTCGAGAGCAGGCACTTTGTAAAACAGACCGGAAGCCGCTCTTCTTCAGAGCACCCCAGACCCGAGCCTTCGCTGCCACCGTCTCGCCGAAGCAAACTTTAGATGGGAAGCTTCTCTTGATACTCCTTGGAAGGGGAGAAGGTACACGTGCATGTCCATTAAACTTTACGTCGGCAACCTCTCGTATCAGACCTCCAGCGAAGACCTCCGCGAGCTGTTCTCAGCGGCGGGCACGGTCGAGTCGGCTTCGGTCGTCGAGGATCGCGACACGGGCCGCTCGCGCGGCTTCGGTTTCGTCGAAATGGCTACCAAGGAAGAGGCCGAAGCGGCCATCGCCCAGTTCAACGGCAAGCCCTTCGGCGGCCGCAACCTGACCGTCAACGAGGCGCGGCCCCGCGAGGATCGCGGCGGCGGCGGCGGTGGTCGCGGCGGCTACGGCGGCGGCGGTGGCGGTCGTGGCGGCGGCGGCGGCCGCGGTGGTTACGGCGGTGGCGGCGGCGGCTACGGCGGCGGCGGCGGCAACCGCGAGCCCCGCTGGTAACGGCCGGCGCCAACCAGCCAGCGACACTCTTAAGGGAAGCGCCTCTGGCAAGAACTGAAAGCCGGGGGCGCTTCTCCGATTTTTGACAGACGGCCCGCGACTGACGTAAGGCGCGCGGCCGCAGTAAGGAACTGAATGGAATTTTCTCAACTCGGACTCCGGCCCGCGCTCGTGCGCCGCTGCGAGTCCCTCGGCTATGAAAAGCCGACAGCGATTCAAGAGCGCGCGATACCCGTCGTGCTGACCGGCGCCGACCTCATCGGCTGCGCCGAGACCGGCACGGGCAAGACCGCGGCCTTCCTCCTCCCGACGATTCAGAGGATGAGCGAGACCCCGCGCCCCGGCGTGCGCCTGCTCGTGCTCGCGCCGACGCGCGAGCTTGTCAGTCAGATCGAAGAGAGCTACCGGCAGCTCGCCCCGAAGGGCAGCGCGAAATGCGCGGCCGTCATCGGCGGCGCGAGCATGTCGCGGCAGACCGAGGCGCTGCGCCGCGGCGCGGCCGTCGTCGTCGCCACGCCGGGCCGCCTGCTCGACCACGTCGAGCGGCGCACCGTAGACCTCTCGCAGGTCGAAGTCCTCGTCCTCGACGAGGCCGACCGGATGCTCGACATGGGCTTCCTGCCCGCCATCCGGCGCATACTCGCCCTGCTGCCCGAGCGGCGCCAGACGCTCCTCTTCTCGGCGACGATGTCGCCCGAGATTGAGGAACTCGCGCGGCGGACGATGAAGGAGCCGAAGCTGGTCGAGGTCAGCCGGCGCGGGCGCGCGGCCGTGACCGTCGAGCAGACGGCCTACCCCGTGGCCGCCGAGTCGAAGACGGCGCTGCTCTTAGACCTTCTGGAGCGCGAGCGCGAGAGCGAAAACTTCGACCGCGTCCTCGTCTTCACGCGCACGCGGCGCGGGGCCGAACGCCTCTCGCACATCCTCCTCGCGCGCGAGCACAAGGTGAACCGCATCCACGCCGACCGCACGCAGCCGCAGAGGGAGGCGGCGCTGCGCGGGTTCAAGGACGGGGAGACGCGCGTCCTCGTCGCCACGGACATCGCTGCGCGCGGCATTGACGTGGAGTCCGTCTCGCACGTCATCAACTACGACGTGCCCGCGCAGCCCGAGGACTACGTCCACCGCATCGGGCGGACGGGGCGTGCGGGCAAGAGCGGGCGCGCTATTACGCTCGTCACGCCCGTAGAGGAACTCTCGATGCGCGCCATCGAGCGCCTGACGGGTCAGTCGGTCGAGCGCGTCGTGCTCCCGTCGTTCGGCGGCGG
>DASPKR010000692.1:0-4951 GCA_035627975.1 Pyrinomonadaceae bacterium
TGGTCGGCGAGCGCCGCTCCATCGTGGGCGACGAGCCGGGCATTACGCGCGACCGCATCTACGGCGAGACCGAGTGGGCAGGCCGCCGCTTCTCCGTCGTGGACACCGGCGGCATCGTGCCTGACGAGACCGCCGTCATACCCGCCAACATACTCAAGCAGGCCGAGTTCGCCATACGCGAGGCGGTCGCCCTCGTGTGGGTCGTGGACGCGCGCGCCGGGATGACACCTCTCGACGAGGAGTTGGCCCGGCTGCTGCGCGGGACGGGCAAGACCGTCCTGATAGCCGCCAACAAGACCGACGTGCAGAAGCTCGAAGCTCACGCCGCCGAGTTCCACCGCTTCGGCTTCGCGGACGTTCTCCCCATCTCGGCCGAGACGGGGAACGGCGTTGCCGAGCTGCTCGACGCGCTCGCCGAGCGGCTGCCGCGAGACGGCGCCGCCGGGCCGGGCGCGGAGGAGACGGAGGCGGCACGGAGGGAGGTTCGCCTCGCGATTGTCGGCCGGCCGAACGTTGGGAAGTCTTCGATTCTCAACCGCCTGCTCGGCGAGGAGCGCGTCATCGTCTCGCCCGTCGCGGGGACTACGCGCGACGCCGTTGACACGGTGCTTGAGAGCGAGGGCCGGCCCTTCCGCCTGATTGACACGGCCGGCATACGCCGCAAGGGCAAGACCGACGAGATGGCAGAGAAGCTCTCGGTCGTCATGGCGCGCAGAAGTCTAGAGCGCGCCGACGTCGCCGTCGTCGTCATTGACGCCGTCGAGGGCGTCGCGGCGCTAGACGCCAACATCGCCGGCTACGCGGTAGAGGCCGGCTGCTCCATCATCCTCGCCGTCAACAAGTGGGACGCAGTCCCCGGCAAGGAGACGGGGACGCCCGCCGCCTTCGAGCGCGAGCTGCGCCTGAAGATGAAGTTTCTGGAGTGGGCGCCGGTGCTGACCGTCTCGGCAAGGACGGGGCAGAGGGTCGAGCGCATCCTGCCGCTCGCCGTGCGCGCCGACGAGGCGCGCAACCGCCGGGTGCCGACCTCGCAGCTCAACGCCTTCTTCGAGCGCACAATGGCCTCGGGCCGGGCGCCGACCGCGCCCGCGCCGGTCAAGGGCGGGCAGTCGCGCCTGCACGTCCAGTACCTCACGCAGGTCGGCGTGCGGCCCCCCGCCTTCGTTGTCTTCACGGCGGGCGGGAGGCCCGGCCTTCACTTCTCCTTCGAGCGCTTCCTGCAAAACCGCCTGCGCGAGGAGTTCGACTTCTTCGCCACGCCCCTGCGTATCATCGAGCGCCACAAGAAAAAGCCGAGGCAGGAGGCGCGGGGCTGACCCCGGCAAAGTTACTGATGGAGAGTTTGGCGGCAAAGACTACGGAGGCGCTGGGCTGGGACGTGCTCGCGCGCGACGGCGAGGCGCGCGCGGGGCTCATTCGCACCCGCCGCGGCGCTATAGAGACGCCCGTCTTCATGCCCGTCGGGACGCTCGGCACAGTCAAGGGCGTGCGCTTCGAGGAGCTCGAGGCGCCCGACCTGGATGCCCGCATCATCCTCGCAAACACCTACCACCTGTGGCTCCGGCCCGGCGCGGGGGTGGTGCGCGCGTGCGGCGGGCTCCACCGCTTCGTCGGCTGGGAGCGAGCGATACTGACAGACTCGGGCGGGTTCCAGGTCTTCAGCCTGAGCGACCGGAGGCGCGTCTCGGAGGAGGGCGTCGAGTTCAGCTCGCACGTTGACGGCCGCGCCTGCTTCCTCTCGCCCGAGGTCTCGATGGAGGTTCAGGCGGCGCTCGGCTCCGACATCATCATGGCCTTCGACGAATGCCCGCCCGGCCGCTCTTCGCACGAGGAGGCGCGCGCCTCGATGGAATTGACGGCCCGCTGGGCAGCGCGCTCGCGCCGTAGGTTCGACGAGTTGCAGCGCGAGGGCGAGCATGGCCCGGCGCGCGGAGTCGAGAACGGAGTCAGCGGCGCGCAGGCGCTCTTCGGCATCGTGCAGGGCGCGGCCTTCCACGACCTGCGGCGCGAGAGCCTCGCGCGCACCGTCGAGGTCGGCTTCGACGGCTACGCCATCGGGGGGCTGAGCGTCGGCGAGGAGAAGCCCGTCATGTACGAGGTGGTCGAGCGGCTCGCGCCCGAGATGCCCGCCGGGCGCCCGCGCTACCTGATGGGCGTCGGCACGCCCGAAGACTTAATCGAGTGCGTGGCGCGCGGCGTTGACATGTTCGATTGCGTCATCCCCACGCGCAACGGTCGCAACGGTCAGGCGTTCACCTCGCGGGGGCGGCTCAACATTAAGAACGCGCGCTGGGCCACGGGCACCGGCCCGCTAGACGAGGCGTGCTCGTGCTCGGTCTGCCGCCGGCACTCGCGCGCCTACCTCCGACACCTGCACGTGACGGGCGAGATGCTTGCGGCCGTCCTGCTCTCGCACCACAACATAGCGTTCTTCCTTGACACCATGAGGCGCGTGAGGCAAGCTATCCGGTCTGGCGAATTCACGCGATTTCGGCGGGAGTTCCTTGAGCGTACAGGCTCCGGCGTCGAATGACCCGACCGGCCCGACCGGCGCGCCAACACTTCCAGAAAACAGGCGATTTTCGCACGAAGGAGCGCACGCTTCCGGCCGCGGCCGCGCGCGTCAGCGCGCCCGAGCCCAGAAGCTGAAACCGAGACTTGCAACGGACAACCGATGACTAACTTTGCCCCGATTCTATTGCAGGGCGGACTGGGCAATCTCTTCGCCGGGATAATGCCCTTCCTGCTCATCTTCGGCGTCTTCTACTTCCTGATTATCGTCCCGCAGCGCCGCCGCCAGCGAGAGCTTCAGGCGATGATCTCGGCCCTCAAGGCGGGCGACCGCGTCGTGACGACCGGCGGCATCATAGCCACCGTGACTGCCGTCCGCGAGCGCTCGCTCCTCGTGCGCAGCGCCGACAAGTCAATACTTGAAATTACGCGCTCGGCCGTCGCCGGCATGCACGGCGACGACGAGAAGGCGGGTTGAAGCGATCAGCGGTCAGCCGCCGCCCTTCGGCTCTTCGCCCGGCGAAGACTTAAAGGAGAGTTGGGTGGCCGAATGCTGATTAACAAGAAAAAGCTGACCGCTGAAAGCTGATTGCCGACAGCTTTACTCTTATGAAAAAGCACCTTCTGCAACGCGTCATCATCATCGCCGTAGTCACGCTGGTCTCGCTCTGGGCCGTCATTGGGCCGCGCAGGGTGCCGGCCGCGCAGGACTTCACGCTGCGCGGCATCAACAACACGCTGCGCGAGAACATCAACCTCGGCTTAGACCTGCGCGGCGGCTCGCACCTCGTCATGCAGGTGAAGGTCGAGGAGTACCTGCAAAGGATCACGGAGAACGTGGCCGTCGGCGTGCAGAGGGCCGCGCAGGAAGCGGGCTACAACGTGCGCGAGGTGCGGCCCGAAATCTCCGGGCAGAACTTCCGCATCGTGCTCGAGGCCGCGGACGGCTCGAAGATTCAGGAGATGCGCGACCAGTTGCCGCAGAAGGTCAACGACTTCGACACGAGCGTCTGGGACTCCAAGGTGAGCGGCAACACCATTACGTGGGAGATGCGGGAGGCGGCGAAGGACGCGCTCGGCGACCGCGCCGTCGAGGACGCCCTCAAGATCATAGACACGCGCATCAACGCAATCGGCGTCGCCGAGCCGACCATACAGAGGCACGGCGCCGAGAACTCGCGCCAGATACTATTGCAGATGCCCGGCGTTGACGACCCCGAGCGAGTCAAGAAGATGCTCGCCGGCGCCTCCATCCTCGAGCTGATGAAGGTCGTGAGCCCGCCCAGCCCCGCGCCGATGCAGACCTACCCGACCGAGGAGGCGGCGCGCCAGTCGCTGGGCGGCACGGTCCCTACGAACCGCCGCGTTCTCCCCTACATGGAGCGCGACGAGCCGACGGCCGCCGCCGACAACCAGGGGCAGGAGAAGTCGAACGAGCCGACCGCGTGGGTGGTCGTCGAGTCGCCGGCCGTCATTGACGGGAGCGAGCTCCGAAGCGCCGACGCCGTCGGCCAACAGGGGACTGACGAGGGCCACCTCATCAACTTCACACTGAAGCCGACGGGCGCGCAGAAGTTCGGCGCGTGGACCGCGGCGAACGTCAACCAGTACATGGCTATCGTGCTCGACGGCAAGGTGCAGTCGGCGCCCTTCATCAAGTCGCAGATCACGGACTCGGGCCAGATAACGGGCAACTTCACGAAGGAGTCGGCGGGCGACCTCGCGCTCACGCTCCGCTCGGGCGCGCTGCCGGCCCGCCTCGTTTATCTGGAGGAGCGAACCGTCGGCCCGAGCCTCGGCCAGGACTCGATAAGGGCGGGCGTGACGGCCTCGCTCGTCGGCCTGCTGCTCGTCGTGAGCTTCATGGTCTTCTACTACCGCGGCTCCGGCGTCAACGCCGTCATAGCGCTGCTCCTGAACATGATTTTGACGCTGGCGGCGCTCGTCGTCTTCGACGCGGCGCTGACGCTGCCGGGCATCGCCGGCATCATCCTCTCGATAGGCATGGCCGTTGACTCGAACGTGCTCATATTCGAGCGCATACGCGAGGAGCTGCGGACGGGTAAGACCGTCGCCTCCTCCGTTGACCAGGGGTTCGCGCGCGCCTTCGTCACCATCGTTGACACGCACGTGACGACCATCGTCGCCGCGCTCTTCCTCTTCGTCTTCGGCACCACGCTGATACGCGGCTTCGCCGTGACGCTGGTGCTGAGCCTCGTGGCGAACCTCTTCTCGGCCGTGTACGTTTCGCGCACAATCTTCATATGGGTGCTCGGCCGCAAGGGGCGCCGCGCGGAGTCGCTGAGTATTTAAGACAGTTGTCGGGTGTAAAGTCATGATTCGCATACTGGAAGACGTAAACGTTGACTGGCTGGGCAAGCGGCGCTGGCTTGTCGGGCTCTCGGTGGCCTTGATGCTTGCGGGCCTCGGCTCGGCCGTG
>DASPKR010000693.1:0-2767 GCA_035627975.1 Pyrinomonadaceae bacterium
GAGAGGGAAGTCATACGCGAGTGCGTGCCGTGGACTCGCCGCGTCTCGGAGCGCAAGACGACGCGCGGGGGCGCGGAGATAGATTTAATCGGGCACGTGAGGCGGCGCCGCCCGGAGCTCGTCCTCAAGCCGAACGACGACTACGGCGGCGCGGGCGTCGTCATAGGCCCGCGGGCGAGCGAGTCGGAGTGGGACGACGCACTGGAGGCCGCGCTCGCGGCCGACTACGTCGTGCAGGAGGCGGTCGAGCTCCGCACCGAGGAGTTCCCCGTCTTCGACGACGAGCGCTGGGCCTTGCAGCCCGTGTACGTTGACACGAACCCCTTCCTCTTCCGCGGCCGGGTAGAGGGCGCGATGGTTCGCCTCTCCGACTCGCCTGTCGTCAACGTCACCTCGGGCGGAGGCGAGGCCGGCTTCTTCGTCATCGAGGGCGAGGCCTGAGTCACCAGGGGCGGGGCAGGAGGTCGCGCAGCCTCACGGACTCTTCGCGGCCGAGCACGACTTCCGTGCCGTCCATGTTGCCCGCGCCGACCTGCCGCATGAACTCCCTGCAACGCCCGCACGGCGGCAGAACCGTCCCGTCCCCAAGCACCGCCACAATCTTTCGGATGGCTTGCTCGCCGTGTGTAATCATCGCCGCGATGGCGCTGTGCTCGGCGCAGAAGCCCATGCCGCCGGGCGCGTCAATGCAGACGCCGACGTGAACGCTCCCGCCTTCCGTCAGGAGCGCGCAGCCCACGTCGCCCACCGTGCAGCCGTGCGCTATCTGCCTCGGTCGGACGACCCCGCGCGCCCTCTCGATTAACTCTTCGTTGGTCATGGCCGCCTCCGCCAGAAACTCTAACGTCGCGCGCTCGCGGCGCGCAAACCTGAACTTAAATGCCGGGCCGGCGCGTCACCCCGAAGCCACGGCCGGCGGGCTTCGTGTATAGTAGGCGGCGAGGATGCCCAACCCCACGACAGTCGTGTACGTCGCGGTCGCCTGCTTGGCGGCGGCTGTAGTCCTCGTCTATCTCTTCTGGTGGGCCGTCTCTCGGTACAAAGTCTGGAAGGCGCGGCCGCGCCCCGTGCGGGCGCTGAGGAAGAGCCTGTGGCGCGACCCCGGCGAGGTCGAGCGGCTCGACTTCCGCGGCGGCCCCGGCGGCCCGGACGGCGCGCCCTCCCCGCCTTTTCAATTCGTCGAAGAGCACGGGACGGGCTCGAACCCCTGTCTCTCGGTGCGCGACGCGCGCGGCCGCGTGTGGCGAGCGAAGTGGGGCGACGAGGTCAAGAGCGAGACCTTCGCCGTGCGCTTCGTGTGGGCCGCCGGCTACCACGCAGAGGCCGCCTACTTCGTCCCCGAGGGCGAGATAGTCGGCGCGAAGGATTTGGGGCGGGCGCGCGCGTGCGTCGGCGAGGACTGCCGCTTCCGCGACGCGCGCTTCGAACTGGACGAGCCCGGCGTGCGAAAGCTCTTCGACGAGCACGGCTGGTCGTGGGATGACAACCCGTTCGAGGGGACGAGGGAGCTGGCGGGCCTGAAAATCCTCCTGATGCTTTTGTCGAACTGGGACAACAAGGACGTGCGCGACGTTGCGCGCGGCTCGAACATGGCCGTCTTCGAGCACAGGGAGGAGGACGGCGCGCTGGAGGCGCGCTACCTGATAATTGACTGGGGCGCGACGATGGGCCGGTGGGGGATGCCGGGGACGCGCCAGAAGTGGGACTGCGAGGCTTTCGCGGCGCAGAGCGCGGAGTTCGTGCTCGGCGTCGAGGGCGGCGTGGTGAGCTGGGGCTACACGGGCCAGCGCACGGACGACGCCGTGCGCGGCATCACGGTCGAGGACGTGCGCTGGCTCTACTCCTACGTCGGGCGCATAACGGACTCTCAGCTCCGCGACGGCCTGCTGGCGAGCGGCGCGACGGACGAGGAGGCCGACTGCTTCACGCGCGCCCTTCGCGACCGCATCGAACAGCTCCGGCTCGTCGCCGAGCAGGGCGACGACTTCCGGCCCGCCTCTTAAGAGCGTTCTTTAGTCGGAATTTCTTTGTCGGCCGGGGCGGTCGCGGCGAAGTCGGCCGGGTCGAAGTCGCGCTCGAACCACTCGCGCAGGGGGCGGTGGCCGCGCGCGTCGTACCAGCCGTATCGGAGCATCTCGCGGAAAGCCTCCTGCTTCGTCCAGCCCTGGTCGGTCACGCGAAGCACCGCGATGAGGACTCCGGTGCGGTGCCGCCCGCCCATGCAGTGCGTATAGACGGGGTCTTCGGGCGTGGCCGTGCGCACGTGCGCGAGCCACTCGCGCACGAGCACGGGGTCGGGCGCCTCGCGGTCGTGGAAGGGTATGTGCCACCACCCGCGCATCCCGGCGCGCAGAGCCTTCGCGCTCTCGTCGTCGGCGGCGCGATCCGTCAGGCTCAGAACCCTTCGCACGCCGAGCTTGGCGACGAGCGCCCTGTAGCCCTCCTCGCTCGGGAAGGCGCCGCGATAGACGGCCCCCGTCACCCGCGCGAAGTTACGTATCGGCATGTCGAACTCGTTGCGCCACGTGCTCGACTTCGCCCACTGGATTATCCACACGGCCAGAACACCCCCGGCGCCCGCCGCTTTACATCTTCGAGAGTCTTGCCGGTGGCGACGCGGCCGGGTAGGTCGTGCAGGTGAGCCGAGTAGTCCAGCTCGCCTTTCTCGATAGCCATCGCGTAGCGCATGCCCTCCGTCCTACTCACTTCTTCAGCCTCGCTTGGGTCAAAACGCTCTTCAGCGTCTTCGGGTGAATATCACCGCTCA
>DASPKR010000694.1:0-4349 GCA_035627975.1 Pyrinomonadaceae bacterium
CTATCGTGCGGAGGTTCTGCGCCGCGGCCTCGAACGCCGCGCGGTCGCGGAAGACGGCCCCCGCTGCGCGCTCGTGCGAGCCGGCCGCGAGGCAGAACAGCATGAGTGAGACGGCGGCGAAGACGGGCCTGGTGGTTCTCAAAGCCTTTAGCCTCCTTGCCGGGGAGGCAGAGAGTCTAACCCGGCCACTACCCCACGGCAAGGAATTTCTCACCCACCGCTTAAGCAAATGAGGACGCTACTGGCGTTCAACTTCAAATTCAAGTCCCGCCGGGGCTTTATATTTTTGCGCCGCGCCTTTGGGCGGGCCTGGCGGGCAGCTTCGCCGGCAAGTCCATCTCGTCGTCAATCAGAGCCTCAACCGGCACGCCCGCCAGCCGCGCGTAGGCGAGGAGAATCTTGAGCGGCGGCTCGCGCTTCCCCAGCTCGTACTCCGAAATCCTGTGGTACGCGATCATCTCTTCGGCCCCGAGCCGCTTCAGCATCTCCGTCTGCGAGAGGCCGAACACAAGTCTGATCTGCCTCAGCTTTTCCGCCAGCCGCGCTGGCTTCGGCCGCGCGTAGCCCATAAAGTCTAGCCCTCCTGAAAGTAAAGTCACGGCGTTTCTCTTACGCCGTTAGTGTGTATCCCCAACTGCGAACGGGGCGGCCGCGCGAATATAGCACGCCCCCGGTGCCGCGAAAATCAACAAAACTAACGCCGCTTTCCTTTCCGAGCCCTCCGGAAAATTTTCAGCCCCCCCGCGTGATTCCTTTTTCGCGCCGCCTCCGCGTTTCTGTGCGGAGGGCGCACGCGTTCTTAAATTCCTACGCGCCCGCGACGTTTTTATAAGGATTCATTCGAGAGGCTGACCCACATGAAAAGACTGTCCACGCCGCTGATCGCAGTCATAACCCTCGCCCTCTTCACGCTGGCCTCGGCGGCCGGCGCGGGCAAGCTCTTCTTAAACACTCCGGCGCCTGACGCCCCGGCCGGCCCCGCCGGGCAGGCGCCTGGCGCCAACATGCCGCCCGCGCGCGAGGCCACCGAGGCCGAGCGCGCGCAGGTCGTCGAGAGCCTCGGCCGCATGCCGCTCTACTTCGAGGAGAACCGCGGGCAGGCGGGCCCCGGCGTGCGCTACTACTCGCGCGCCGGCAACCACACGCTCCTGCTCTCGCCCTCCGAGGTCACGCTCGCACTGCGCGGCGGCGAGGGGCGCTCCGCCACGCTCCGCATGAGGATGGCGGGCGCCGACCGCTCCCCGGAAGTCTCGGGCGAGGGCGAGCAGCCCGGCCGCGTGAACTACATCCGGCCGCGCCCCTACAAGTCGCACACGGGCGTTGCCACCTTCGCGCGCGTCAAGTACGCCGAAGTCTATCCCGGCGTTGACGCCGTCTTCTACGGCAACCAGAGGCAGCTGGAGTACGACTTCCGCGTCGCGCCCGGCGCTGACCCCTCGCAGGTTCGCCTGCGCTTCGAGGGCGCCGAACGTCTGCGCGTCGCCGAGGACGGCAGCCTGCTAATCCAGACGGCCGTCGGCGAAGTCCGCCAGCACAAGCCCTTCACCTACCAGGAAGAGAACGGCGCGCGCACGGAGGTCGCGAGCGCCTACCGCGTCGCCGAGGGCGGCGAGGTCACGTTCGAGCTGGGCGACTTCGACCGCTCGCGCGAGCTGGTCATTGACCCCGTCCTCTCCTACTCGACCTACTTCGGCAGCACCGGCAACGACGTGATCACAGCCGCCGCCATAGACGCTGACGGCAACGCATACGTCACCGGCTCGGCCTTCGGCTCCATACCGACGACCGAAGGCGCCTTCGACCGCACGCTCGCCGGCCAGGACATCTTCGTCGCCAAGCTTAATCCCGCGGGCGCCCTCGTCTATTCCACATACATCTCGGCCGCCTCCGGCAACAACGAGGCGAAGGCTATCGCCGTTGACGCCTCCGGCAACGCTTACGTCACGGGCCACGCCGTCAGCGCGGTCTTCACGGCGAGCGCGGGCGCATACGACACGACGCACAACGGCTCGACCGACGCCTTCGTCGCCAAGCTCAACCCGGCGGGGAGCGCACTTGTTTACGCGACCTACTACGGCACCTCGGGCCAGGAATTCGCCAACGCGATTGCGATTGACCCCTCGGGCGACGTTTACATCGCCGGCCACACGGGCGTCGCCAACCTGCCCACGAAGAACGCGCTCCAGAGCACCTACGCGGGCGGCTCGCAGTTCGGCGACGGCGACGCCTTCATGGCGCGCTTCAGCCCTGACGGCGCGGGAGCCGCAGACCTCGTCTATGCCACCTACCTCGGCGGCACCGGCGACGAGAGGGCGCGCGGCGTCGCGGCCGACTCCGACGGCGCCGCCTACGTCGTTGGCTCGACCAACTCGAACGGCTTCCCGACCACGGCCGGCGCCTTCGACACGGGCTTCAACGGCGGCACGGACGGCTTCGTCACCAAGATAGACACCACCGCGACGGGCTCCTCGTCGCTCGCCTACTCCACTTTCTTCGGCGGCACCGGCGCCGACCAGGTCAACGCCGTGCTGGTTGACTCGGCCGCGACGCCCAACGTTTACGTCGCGGGCACGACCAGCTCCGCCGCCTCGACGTTCCCCGTCACGGCCGGCTCGGCGCAGCCCGCGCTCGCGGGGCATTCGGACGCCTTCTTCTCGCGCATTGACCCGTCGCAGGCGGGCGCCGCCGCGCTCGCCTACTCGACCTTCGTGGGCGGCGGCGGCGCCGAGGACGGCAACGCCATAGCGCGCGACTCCTCGGGCCGCATCTACGTCGCCGGCCGCACGCAGTCAACCAACTTCCCAGTCACGCCCGACGCCTTCCAGGCGACGAACCCGAGCGGCTCGGCCGAGGCGTTCGCCGTCAAGCTCGACCCGGCGGGCGCCGGCTCCGCAGACCGCCTGTTCGCGACCTACTTCGGCGGCAACAACTCCGACGCGGCCACCGGCGTCGGCTTCGACTCGGCGCAGAACATCTACATAGCGGGCACGACTACTTCGACCAACCTGCCGACGCAGAACGCCGCGCAGTCCGTCTATCAGGGCGGGAACCAAGGCGGCGACGGCTTCGTCGTCAAGCTAGGCTCCGAGGCCGGCACCTTCTCCATCTCCGGCCGAGTCACCAACCAGTCGAGCGGCGGCGCCGGCTTCGCAAACATCCCCGTCACGCTCTCCGGCTCGGCGACGGGCGTGCGCGTAACGGACTCGCAGGGCAACTACACCTTCACCGGCCTCGCGGCGGGCGGCAACTACACGCTCGCGCCCTCGCGCGTCAACTACACCTTCGGCGTGCCGTCTCAGACGGTCTCGAACCTCTCCGCCGACACCACGGGCGTTGACTTCGCCGCCACCATCAACACCTACGTCATCTCGGGCCGCATACTCCAGAACGGCGGGCCGCAGTCGGGGCAGCCGCTCGCGGGCGCGACCGTCACGCTACAGGTCAACAACGGCGGCGGCGCCGTCCTACAGAGCGTGACGACGAACTCGAACGGCGACTTCGCCTTCGACCCGCAGGCGGCCGAGCGCACCTACTTCGTCTCGGCCTCGATGCCGGCGGGCGCGCCGCGCAACTACCAGTTCTCGCCTACGGGCAGCTCGACTGTGAGCAACCTCGCCGCCAACGCGACCGTCAACTTCACCGCCAGGCCGCTCTACTCCGTCTCCGGTTATGTAAAGGACGGCTCCGGCAACGGCATACAGGGCATCAACGTCTCGCTTCAGTTCCTGCGCAGCGTCACCACGGGCGCGAACGGCTTCTACTCGTTCACCGATATCCCGGCGGGCGACACGCGCAAGATCATCCCGTCGAAGGCCGGCTACAACTTCACGCCGGTTGACCGCACCTACACGAGTATCGCGGCCGACATCACCGACTTCGACTTCACGGGCGCAACGCAGACCTACACCATCTCCGGCAAGGTCACGAGCAACACCTCGCAGCCTTCGGGCCAGCCGCTCTCGGGCGTCATAGTCAAGCTCTCCGGCTCGCAGATAGCTCAGACCACCACGAACGCCAGCGGCGACTACTCGTTCACCGTCGGCGCCAACGGCAGTTACACGGTCACGCCGGAGCTCGCGGACTACAGCTTCACGCCCGGCAACAAGAGCGTGAGCAACATCGCCTCGAACCAGACCGCTAACTTCACCGCCACGCAGAAGTTCGACATGCGCGGCACCGTAAAGGACGCGAACAACCAGCCGCTCTCGGGCGTCACCATCAGCGTCAACGGCGCGGCCATCGTCACGACCGGCGCCGACGGCTCGTTCGCCTTAAACGACCGCGCCGGCGCGCAGAACTACACCATCGTCCCCGGCGCACCTCCTGAAGGAGCACGGCGTTGATGTGGG
>DASPKR010000695.1:0-4617 GCA_035627975.1 Pyrinomonadaceae bacterium
TGGCGTTTACGGCACGATGCAGCAGCTCTCAGACCTGAAGCTCATTGACAGCGCCATCAGGAACGCTACCGCCATGGTCCCGAAGAGCGGCTACAGCTTCGCCATAACGAACCCAACGGGCTCCGGCTACGTGAGCGGCGCCGCGCCCGCGCTAGGCACGATGGGAAGTCGGCAGTTCTCTTCCGACGAGAGCGGCATCATCTACGCCGCCCCCCAGTCGGGCAGCACGCCGCCCACAACGACATCGGGGACGCCCATCGGGAACTGAAACTTCCGGCGACGGCCACGGCGCCGCGCCCCTCGCCCCCCGCAACGCGCCGCATGAAGACGCGCCTCAGAAAACTTCTCGAAGAGCCGCTCCTGCTCCTCGCCGCGCTCTGGCCCTTCGCGCTCCTCGCGCCGCACCTGCCGGGACTGCCGCGCCCGACGGCGGGCGGCCTGCCGTGGCGGCAGGAGTTTCTCACCTCCCTACTTTTAACCCTCACGCTCGCGCTCCTCTTCGCGCGCCCGCGCCGCCGCGGCGACTCCGCGGCCGCCGGGCGAGTCGCGCTTTCACTTCCCCTCCCACTCCTCTTAGCAGTACCGTTCGTCGCCTTCGTGTGGGCCTCCGCGCTGTGGGCCGGGCAGCCCTGGGCGGCTGCGCACATGGCCTTCCAGTGGAGCGCCTACCTCATATTCTTCGCGCTGATGTCGCGCGCCGCAACGAGGCCGAGAATCCTACGCGCCTCCTTCGTCTCGCTCGGCGCGGTCGTGTGGGTGCTGGGGCTCGCTTGCGCGTTCGAGTCTTTGGCGGGCGGGGCTCTGACGGACGGCAATCTCAGGAGTGACTTGAAACCGCTGCTCCGGGGCTCTGGCGGCTTCGGCGAGATAATGGCGGTCGCGACTTTCCTGTTCGCCGCGGGCGCGCTGACGCTGAGGCGCAAGACGGCGGCGCTCGCGTGCGGGGCGACGGCCGCGCTCGCGTGGCT
Organism: Pyrinomonadaceae bacterium; assembly: GCA_035627975.1. Taxonomy (GTDB): domain Bacteria; phylum Acidobacteriota; class Blastocatellia; order Pyrinomonadales; family Pyrinomonadaceae; genus QHXN01. Next base: position 969 of record DASPKR010000695.1, read on the forward strand.
CGCTACGATTCAGGCGATGCAGCGCGCGCCGTTCGTGGGGGGCCTGCTCGGGCTGGGGTTGTTGATGACGGTCGTGCTGTGGAAGCGCTCGTGCCGCCCGCGAGGCTGGGCGCGGCCGCTCGCGCTCTCGGCCGCGCTCGCGCTAGTCGTGGCGGCTCAGGCTCTCCCCACTTCGGGCGCGGACGGCGGCGAAGTCAAGTTCGCTGGCGAGGCGGCGCCGAGCACCATCGAGAAGCTGCAAGTGGGAGTCGCGGGCGACGAGAGCGCGCGGGCGCGTCTGCTCTTCTGGGGCGCCGGCGTTGAGATGTTCCGCGCGCGGCCCTTCACCGGCGTCGGCGCGAACAACTACGAGCCTGCCTTCCCCGAGGCGCGCGCGCGGTTCGCTGCGCGCTACCCGTCGAGCCCGCTGGTGCGTATGAACGAGGGGCTTCTCGTCGGCTACGCGCACAACGAGTACGTGCAGATGCTCGCGGAGCTTGGCGGAGCGGGGCTGCTACTCTTCGCGCTCTTCGCCGCCTCGCTCGCCTTCGCGTTCCTGCGGTCGCTAAAAAACAGTCGGCGCGCGTGCCTCGCGCTATGCGCCGCGTCGGGCGCGCTCGCCTTCGCGGCGAGCTCAGGCGCGAGCGCCTCTTCGTTCAGGAACATGGGCGGCGGCCTCGTCTTCTTCTTCGCCGCCGCGTTAGTGGCCTCTTCGCCCGCTCGGCGCGAAAGTGTTCAAGGCGCCGCCGCGCGGCCGTCGTTCAGCTTCGCTCGCGTGCGCCCTGCGGTGGCGGCATGCGCGCTCGCGCTGATGCTCTTGATGACTTACGACTCGGCGACGCGAGCCGCGGCGGTCGTGCTGCACGGGGCGGCGCAGTCGAACGCCGGAGCCCCGCGGGCAGAAGAGCTCTACCGCGCGTCGCTCCGGTGGGACTCTTCGAGCGCGGCGGCCCACTTCTCCTACGGCGCATGGCTTCAATCCAGCGGGCGCGCGGCCGAGGCCGTGCCGCACCTTCGCCGCGCGGTGGCGGGCGGCTTCAACAGCTCAATCTGCTACGCGCGGCTCGCCTTCGCCGAAGAGGCGGCGGGCGACGCCGCCGCGGCCGAGCGCACGCTCTCCGAGGGCCTGCGCGCCTACCCGCTCTCGGTCTTCCTGCGAGTCTCGCGCGCCGTCGCGCTCGAGCGCCTGGGCAGGCGCGAGGAGGCCGACGTGGAAATGGTCACGTCGCTCTTGATAAACTCACTCTACGCGCGCGGCTGGCGCGCGCTCATCGAGCAGGACGTGGACGCGGCCTCGGCGGCGGCGCGCGCCGACCGCGGCGTGATGTCGCCGGGGAAGCTTGAGCCCGCCGAGGCCGTCTATCTCGTCATCGAGGAGAACGAGCGGCGCTTCCCGGAGCGCGCGCTGACGGGCTGGCGCGCGCGCCACCGCTCTTTCAAGATGCCATGAGCACAGAGCTTTCGATGCCTGAGCAGAGCCGAGCAGCGGGGGCGAGGGCCGGGGGCGAGACGGCCTCCGCCGCGACGCCCAACCCTTCATCACTCACGCGCGTCCTCTCCATCGCGCGCAACACCTTCCGCGAGGCCGTGCGCGACCGCGTCCTCTACAACCTCGTACTCTTCGTGCTGATCCTGACCGGCGCCGCCGTCTTCTTAGGCGAGCTCTCGGCCGCGCAGGAGGCGAAGATAATCGTTGACGTGGGCCTCTCGGCCGCGCTCATGTTCGGCGTCTTCATAAGCATCTTCGTCGGCGTCGGCTTGGTCTATAAGGAGACTGAGCGGCGCACCATCTACGCCATCTTCTCGAAGCCGGTCGGGCGAGGCGAGTTCCTGCTCGGCAAGTACCTCGGCCTCTGCCTGACTCTGGCCGTCAACGTCGCGGTGATGGGCGCCGGGGTCTCGCTCGCGCTCCTGTACGTGCGCGGAGGCTGGAGCCCGGCCGTCGCGGGCATCTGGCCGGCGGTCGCGCTCATATACGTCGAGCTGGCGATAGTCGTCGCGGTCGCGCTCCTCTTCTCCTCGTTCTCGTCGCCCGCGCTTTCGGCGCTACTGACCTTCTTCGTCTTCGTCATAGGCCACTTCAGCACAGACCTCAAGGCGCTCTCGGCGTCGAGCGGCTCGTTGGTGTCGCGCGCACTCTTCGGCGCGCTCTACTACCTCCTGCCTAACTTCTCGAACTACTCCTACATCACGGCCGCCGCGCACGGCCGCGCGCCCACGGCGGAAGCCTTCCTCGCCGCTTGCCTCTACGGCGTGGCCTACGTCGCGGTGCTCCTGGCCGCCGCGACCCTCGTCTTCAAGAGGCGCAACTTCAAATGAGCAAAGGGGCGACTGAAAAGCAGGACGGCGGGGCTTCGACGCTCTCGCGCCCGATGGCGGGTGACGCGCTGCTCGCGCTCGTCCTCCTGGGGGGCCTGGCCTGCGTCTTCGCGCTCTCGCAAAGGCTCGAAGACCTGCGCCCGGCGGAAGACCCCTTCGCGACCTACGAGGAGATTTACGTCGCGCCCGACGCGGCGCGGCGCATGAGTTTGGGCTTCAACGGGCTCGTGGCCGACTGGTACTGGCTGCGCTCTCTGCAATACGTCGGGCGCAAGATGGGCGCGCACGAAGGCCGCCTCTCGCTCGACGACCTGAGCCCGCTCGGCGTGCGCAACCTCGGCCCCATGCTCGAACAGGCCACCACACTCGACCCGCAGTTCATGGCCGCATACGAGTTCGGCGCGATTGTGCTGCCCTCGATTGACCGCGACGCGGCCGTGCGACTGGTAGAGAAGGGCATACGCGAGAACCCCTCGGACTGGCGGCTGCGCCAGCACCTCGGCTACATACACTGGCAGGCTAAACGCTTCCGCGAGGCAGGCGCGGCTTACCGCGAGGGCGCCGCGCTGCCCGGCGCGCCCGCTTGGATGGCGGCCCTGGCCGCGCAGGTCGAACTGGACGGCGGCAGCCGGCAGGTGGCGCGCGAGCTTTACGCGCGCATGCACGACGAGTCGGACGACGAGCGGATACGCGCGCTCGCCGCCGAGCGGCTCCTACAGCTCCAGGCGCTCGACGAGCGCGACGCCCTTCAGCACATGGTTGACGCCTTCCGCTCGCGCTTCTCCCGATGCCCCGCCGGGTGGCGCGAGGTGGCCGCCGTGTTGCGCTCAGCCGGCATTCAGACCGACGCATCGGGCGCGCCGCGCGACCCGACGGGCGCGCCTTACGCGCTCGACGCGAGCGCCTGCCGCGTGAAACTCGACGAACGCACGGAGATACGTAAGAGATGACGACGCCCGCCGTTGAGATTGAGAATTTGACGAAGGACTACGAGGTCGGCTTCCTGCGAAAGCGGAAGGTGCGCGCGCTCGACGGGCTGACGCTCGCGGTCGAGCGCGGCGAGATCTTCGGCTTCCTCGGCGCCAACGGCGCGGGCAAGACGACGACGCTGAAGCTCCTCATGCGCCTGATGTTCCCGACCGCGGGCTCGGCGCGCATACTCGGCCGCGACATCGCCGACACCTCCATGCGCGCGCGCATAGGCTACTTGCCCGAGCAGCCCTACTTCTACGACTACCTGACGGCGCGCGAGCTTCTCGAATACTGCGCCGAGCTTTTCGGCTACGCGCGCGGCGAGCGAAGGCGCCGCGCGGAGGACGTGCTGGCGCGCGTTCGACTCGACGAGAAGTCT
>DASPKR010000696.1:0-2377 GCA_035627975.1 Pyrinomonadaceae bacterium
TACTCGATGGAGTTGATGAAGGCCGCGACCATCTGGGCCTGTATGAAGTTGCCGTTGTTGTCGTCGAGCTTCTTGAGCCAGAAGTTGAAGCCGCCGTAGCCGGTGTCGGGCAGGTCGTTCGGGTTGCGCTTTAGATACCCGAAGTACTGCATGAGGACAAACGCCTTGTTGAACTCGGCGTCATGCAGGGTCTGGTCTTCGGCGACCCTGCGGAGCACGTTGGCGCGCTTCTGCGGGTCGTTAGGTGTCGCGCCGAGCTCCGCGACGAGCGCCGCGTGCTCCGCCGCGTCGAGCGCGTCGCCGGAGTTCTGGTCCATCTTCGTGACGAACTGCTCGGCCGTCATGTTCGAAGGATAAGCGGCGGTGAAGTCCGAGCGCTGCACGAAGGCGAGCGCGAAGGCGTTCTTGTTCGCTTCCAGCCGCTCGGGCCAACCCGCGGTGCCTACGACGACGCCGTCGGCAATGCTCCGCGTGTCGGGCATGAAGCTCTCGCGGCGGACGGGGACGGGCGCGCCCGGCAGGTTGCCGTAGGCGGCCTTGTACATGCGATAGACGAGGTAGCCGGTCTGCTGGAACTCTATCGAGAGGAAGAAGGCCGCAGAGACGTTCTGCCGCTTCACGTCTATGCACTGCACGTTCGAGGCGCAGGAGGTGATCTCGTTCTGCCAGAAGGCGAAGCCGCCCTGGTCGGGGAAGCGCGAGAGGAAGTCAACGTAATGCTGCTGCACGAAGAAGTCGGCGTCGTCAATAGTGATCGGCGTGTTCGTGCCGGGGCGCAGGCGCAGCGGCTTGACCTTCGTGTTGCCGTACATCAGCTCGGCCGGCAGTTTGTTGCCGTCCTCCGTGACTATCCGGAGCGTCGGCGCGCCCGTGCTCTGCCCCAGAGCCGCGCCGGCCGCGAGCGCCACTGCGAAGAGTGCGACGATAAACTTACGCATCATAAAACTCCCAAAGGTTTTGACTTTCGGGGCGGGAAGTGTTCGGTTGAGCCCCAATCCTTTAGCGGGTGTCGGTTCGCTGCTGCCGGGAGCGGGGCTGCTCCCCTTGCTCGACCAAGAACGAGTTTAGACACCGCCTAAACGTTTGTCAACTTAAAGAAATTCCGGTCAATCCGACCGGCGGCGCGCCCCGGAAAGCCCGAGTTTCCCGCCGAAACCCGGCCTACATCCCCGCACCCATTTAGCCGACCGTAAGCGCGAGGCGGAGTGTGCCGGAGCCAAAGTCCTCGAACCACGCGACGTGCTCGGCGACCATGTCGAACTCGACGGTGTAGCGGCCGGGCTCGGCGGGCGCGCGGAGGGCTATTTCGACTGTGGCCGCGTCGCCGGGCGCGAGGTCGCGCAGGAGGTCTGCGCGGCCGAAATCCCAGGCGACCTCCTCCTCGTCCTCGCGCAGGAGGTGCGACCCAAGGTGGACTGCGCCGCGGCCGCCCGGCCCTTCGCCGACGACGGGCCACGGCAGGAGCCCCGCGTTCTCCACGCGGACGGCGAACGTCACCTCCTCGCCGGGCCTGCTCGCTTCGGGGCCGCCCGCGAGTGAGAGCGCCGCGACGTAATGGTGGCGCACGTCGCGCGCGGCCGCCCCGACCTCCTTGCGGCAGACGAGCACGGCGCGCTCGTTCTTTACCTCGACGACCTCCGTCTCACTGAAACCCGTGTTGCGCAGGAGCGCCCGCAGCGACTCGACGCCGGGCAGGAACCAGTTGAAGACCTGCTCCTTCGCCTCGGGCGGGTTCTCGACGAGCGCGAGCGCGTGCAGCCGCATCTCGGCCTCGCCCAGGGGGTGCGTGAAGGATTCGGGCGTGCGCTCGGGCGGCATGATGGCCGTCTCGATGACGAGCAGCTCGCGCGTGACCTGGTAGAGATTTTCGAGCGCGAGGACGAGGTGCTTGAGGTGGTAGAGCAGCCCGAGCGCCAGCGTTATGTCGAACTCGCCGACCGCGCGGCGGGTCAGCTCATAGACGTTCATGCGGCGGTACTCGATGTCTAGCCCGAGCGCCTTGCGCACGAAGACGGCCTGCCGGACGTGCTGTCGCTGCCCGTCAACGCCGAGCACGCGCGCCGCGCCGCGCCTATTCGCCTCGATGGCGTAGAAGCCGGCGTTGCAGCCTACGTCCAGGACCGACTTGCCGGTTAAATCCTCCGGTAAACATTTCTGAATCGTTTGCCAGGGGCCGGCCGGGTGGTCAACCGGCTCGCCCATCACGCTCTCGGTCTTGGTGAAGAGACCGCCGCCTAGGTCTATGCGGTGGAACCAGGGCTGGAGCCGCTCCAACTCCGCGAGCATCTCTTCGCGCGTCATCGTCGTCAACTGCCTACCCCACCTCGAAGCCGAGCACGAGCGGCTCGGAGCCCTGCTGCTCGAACCAGCAGACGTG
>DASPKR010000697.1:0-2878 GCA_035627975.1 Pyrinomonadaceae bacterium
GGCCCAGATGACCGCGCCGGAGAAGATGAAGTAGGCGGCGGCTACGCCGTTGATGCAGATTGCCAGGAGGTTCTTGAGCGCGTTCATGCGGTGAATGTCGCTGAAGCCCAAAAGCCCGAGCGCCGCCAGCATCAGTATCCCTATCCCCGCCCCGAAGTAGCCGCCGTAAACCCCCACCAAGAACTGAAAGGCCACCGCCCCGGCGGCCCACGCCCTCGAAGGCTTCCGCTCGTCGGCGTCATCGCCGCCGCGAAGCCTGCGCGAGATCGGCTCCTGTAGCGCCAGCAGCAGCGTGGCGAAGAGTATGAGGTAAGGGACGAGGCGCGCGAACGTCGCCGTGGGCGTCCGCAGCAGCAGAACCGCGCCTAAGACGCCGCCCGCGAGCGAAGGGGCGCCGAAGAGCAGGAGCCACCGCCTGCCCCCGCCCAACTCGCGCCGGAAGCCGTAAACCCCTGCGAGCGACGCGGGCCAGAGCGCCACGGTGCTAGTCGCGTTCGCGAGCACGGGGTCTCGGCCCGTCCAGACGAGCGCGGGGAAGGAGACGAGCGTGCCGCCGCCCGCGATGGAGTTTATGACCCCGGCCGCGAACGCCGCCGCGGCGACTATTGCCTCCTTCCAGACTTCCATCCGTCGAGCCTTCAGTCCGCCCTGAGAACCCAGCCCGAAGGGTCAACGACGGGCTTCTGCCCGTTGAGCGGGACGGTGACGGGCGAGGTGGAGACGTTGACGCGGCGCACCGCGTCGCCCAACTGCACCTCCACCGGCATGGGGAAGGGAAGGCCGCCCGGCGTCTCCCACCGCAGCGTGAGCGCGTCGCCCTCTATTGAGGAGACGAGGCGCGGCGCGTCGGGCTGTCGCAAGTAAACCTCGAAGAACCAGTCGAGCTTCATCCCCGACGCATCCTCGGCAATGCGCAGGAAGTCGTCCGTCGTGACGAAGCGGCACTGCCTGCCGTCCTTCAGACGCTCGGCCGAGGGGCTGGGGTAGGCCATGCGACGCAGCGCCGTGAAGAAAGCCTTGTCGCCTATCAGGTATCGCAGCGTGTGGAGGGCCAGGGCGCCCTTGTTGTAGATGTCGCCGTCGCTTCGCACGTAGTCGGGCGCGGCGAGGAACACCTGCACGGCCGAGCGCGGCTCGCGCGGGGCCACGGCCTGCTTGTTGCGGATGCTTGCGCGAAGGCGCGCGATGTGGCGTCGGTAGGCGGCTTCGCCGCCCTTCTCGCCGTTGTAGAGCGCGTCCATGTAGGACTGGAAGCCCTCGTGAATCCAGAAGTCGCGCCAGTCCGATGCCGTCACTAGGTTGGCCCACCACTCGTGGCCCAACTCGTGGAAGAGGAGCCAGTCGAAGCCGTTCTCGGCCGGCTTGAACTCGTTGCCGTAGGCGATGACGGTCTGGTGCTCCATTCCGAGGTGCGGCGTCTCGGCGATGCCGATCTTGTCGGCGCGGAACGGGTAAGGGCCGAGGTGCTTCTCGAAGAAGCGAAGCATGTCGGGAAGCTCCGCAAAAAGCTTCTGCCCCTTCTCATAGTTCTCGGGCAGAACCCAGAAGGTGGTCGGCACCGTCTCGCCGGTGACGCTTCGGTATGTGCCGTTGATAGTCCGGTAGGGCGCGATGTTGAGAGCCACGCCGTAGTTGTTAATCGGGGTGGAGACGTGCCAGTTATACGTGCTCGTACCGTCGCCGTTTTTGACTACGCCCGTGAGGCGCCCGTTCGAGGCGGCGACGAGGTTGGACGGCACCGTTATGTGCAGCGACATCGAGTCGGGCTCGTCTGAGGGGTGATCCTTGCAGGGCCACCAGACGTCGGCGCCGTCCATCTGGCAGGCCGTCGCCACCCAGTGCTCGCCCGAGGGCGTCTTGGCCCAGACGAAGCCGCCGACCCACGGCGGGCGCGGGGCGACGCGCGGCTTGCCGGCGTAAGTCACGCGAACCGCGACCGCCTCGCCCGGCTGCATCGTCCGCGGGAGCGCGACCCAGATTTTGCCGCCGCGTCGCTCGAACCGCAGCGGGCGCGCAGCCTCGCGCGGCCCTTCGACCAGCGAGGCGGCGCCGACGGCGAGCGGCGTGTCGAGGTCGAGCACGAACCAATCAACGGGGTGGACTATTCGCGCGCGCGCCGTCAGCGTCCCGGAGATGGACTGCTGCGCGGGCTCGACCTTCACGGCGAGGTCGTAGTGCGTCACGTCGTATGCGGCCTGCTCGAAGATGAGGGGGCCGCCGGAGTCCGTTGGGCGCGCGCCCAGCTCCCTCTGCGCGGGCGCCGGGCGGTCGAAGGCGAGCGCGGCGATGCAGACTATCAGCGCGAGTGTCTTTCTCATGGTCTGTTTTCAGAGTCTCCCGGTCGCTATCAGAAGTTCGGCGTTGAGCAGGGCGGCGCCGGCCGCGCCGCGTATGGTGTTGTGGCCGAGCGCGACGAAGCGGTAGTCGAGCACGCGGTCGCGCCCGATGCGGCCGACCGTGACGCTCATGCCGCCCCCGGCCTCGCGGTCGAGGCGCGGCTGCGGCCGGTCGGGCTCGTCGCGGACGATGACGGGCCGCTCGGGCGCGGTTCTTAGTCGCAGCTCCTGCGGCAGAGAAGTGTAGGAGGCGAAAGCCTCGCGAACCTCCTCGGGCTCGGCCGCCTTCGCGAGCTTCACGCGCGCCGCGACGGTGTGGCCGTCCGTGACGTTGACGCGGTTGCACTGCGCGCTCACCTCGAAGCGCGCGGGCTCGACGCGCTCACCGACGAGGCGGCCCAAAATCTTCTGCGGCTCCGTCTCGACCTTCTCCTCCTCGCCCGAGATGAAGGGCAGCACGTTGTCCGTGATGTCGAGCGAAGGGACGCCGGGGTAGCCCGCGCCCGAGATGGCCTGCATCGTCGTCGCGATGACGGCCTCGA